>CALMZF010000379.1 GCA_937870645.1 uncultured Paludibacter sp.
CCATCAACGAAGTTCGCCAGAATACTCAACTGCAGGCAGTAAGTATTTATAGTGGTAAAAACAAAAAAATCCCCATGAAACTGGAAGTGGTGTACAGCGGTTTCTAATGGGAATCGCAGTAAAACGTCATCATACCTAAAACAAAACAGCAGAACCGATTGGTTCTGCTGTTTTGTTTTAGGTGGTTGACAACTAATTCAATGACTATTTCTGCCGGATAAATATATTAATGGGTGTACCGTGAAAATCCCAGTTTGCCCGTATCTTATTTTCCAGAAAACGGCGATAGGGTTCTTTCACATATTGTGGCAGATTGGCAAAAAATACAAATGATGGAATATATGTACCGGGCAATTGGGTTACATATTTTATTTTGATGTATTTTCCCTTCAAAGCGGGAGGCGGATAATTCTCTATCAGCGGCAGGAAAAATTCATTCAGCCGGGCTGTTGGTATTTTTCGTTTTTTATTCTCATAAACCCTCACCGCTGTATCGAGCACTTTCAGGATTCGTTGTTTGGTGGTAACTGAGGTGAAAATGATTGGAAAATCGACAAAAGGCGAAATTCGTTCGCGGATACCCTTCTCCAGTATCTTGATATCGTTTGATTCTTTATTCTCAATCAAATCCCACTTATTCACACAGACTACCAGTCCCTTTTTATTCTTTTGTATCAGCGAAAATATATTCAGGTCCTGACTTTCGAGACCGCGGGTAGCATCGAGCATCAGGATACACACATCCGAGTTTTCGATGGCACGTATGGAACGCACTACGGAATAATACTCCAGATCTTCGTTTACCTTGGCTTTCTTGCGGATACCGGCTGTATCTACCAGATAAAAATCGTGTCCGTATTTATTGAACCGCGAGTAAATACTGTCGCGCGTTGTGCCGGGAATATCGGTTACGATGGTTCGATCTTCACCCATGAATGCATTGATCAATGAGGATTTTCCGGCATTGGGACGTCCCACCACAGCAAACCGGGGTAATTCATCATCTATCTCCTCGCTGGTGTCGGGTTTGAAATGTTTGAGCAATTCATCGAGCAATTCTCCGCTACCCAGCCCGTTGATGGCCGAAAGCATAAAGGGGTCGCCCAGCCCGAGTTTGTAAAACTCTGCTGACTGATATTGGAGATCAAATGTATCTGTTTTGTTTGAAACGAGGATGACAGGCTTGTCGGTTTTACGAAGTATCTGCGCTACGTGAATATCAAGATCGGTTACGCCGCTTTGAACATCCACCAGGAACAAAATCACATCTGCTTCCTCCATGGCGATTAAAACGTGACGCTTTATTTCTTCTTCAAATACATCATTGGAGTTAACTACCCATCCACCGGTATCTATGACCGAAAATTCGCGTCCGGCCCATTCGCTTTTGCCATACTGGCGGTCGCGGGTAGTACCGGCTTCTTCATTTACGATAGCCCGGCGGCTGCCGGTAAGTCTGTTGAAAAGTGTGGACTTGCCCACATTGGGGCGTCCTACTATTGCTACAATATTTCCCATTGTTTTTTTGTTTAAGTCCCGGGGAGTTACCCGGAACGGTTTAACTTCCATTTTTATTTGCTGCTGTCCGTTTCGTCGCGAAACAGTACAGTGGGTACAAATATTACGGATGCAAAGGTACTACAATTTTCCGGATAAATTCCGACTGTCGATAAACTGTTTTAATTGAGGTATTTAAATATCGATTTTTTCAAATATCATTCGATTCGGATATGAGGTTTCTTCATTTTTTTCTTTAATGAATTTAATGAATATCCGTTTTATTAAACAAAATACTGTATTTTTACCCCTTAAAAACATTGAATATGATACTGATTGCTGCGTCCCTGCTTCCCGTTGTGCTGCTTATGGCTTATTTTTACTACCGCGACAAGTTCGAAAAAGAACCTGTAAAAGTTTTAATGAAGGCATTCGGAGCGGGTATATTATCGGTTTTCCCGGCGGTTTTGCTGGCTACACTGATGTCAGTACCCAACATTGAAACTTATTCACCAGCTTACAGTTCATTTATTCGGGCATTTTGGGAAGCAGCCTTACCCGAGGAAATCTGCAAATTTGCACTGCTTTATCTTTTTATCTGGCGCGATCGCAATTTCAATGAATATTACGACGGAATAATTTATGCCGTGTTCGTTTCTCTTGGATTTGCAGGAATCGAGAATATCATGTATGTAGTGGGCGAAGGCATTGACGTAGCTCTTACCAGAGGATTGCTTTCGGTACCCCTGCATGCTTTGTGCGGTGTGATTATGGGTTACTATTTTTCGCTGGCAAAGTTTAACACTGCCCGTCAAAAGAGTTACCTGCTGAAAGCCGTTGCCGGCGCAATAATTGCACACGGGTTGTATGATTTCATACTTTTTTATACTGATAGTCTGGTGGGTATCAGTACTGCATTTGCCGGATTGGGTTTTCTTTTAGTTTTTGTATTTATTATCTATCTCTGGCGATTTTCCCTCCGAAAGATACGTTTACATGTCGACAATTCGACATTCAAAAACCAAGCCAATGAGGATGAGGTTTAAAACTAAAAAAGGGATGTTCGCATCCCTTTTTTAGTTTTAAATTTTAAGTTTGTTATTTCAGCATTTTATCGATTGAAGCAGTATTGTCAATCGGCACTATGGTGAAACTGTATGAGATATTCGTGTCTTTGGGTATAATCCGGTAAGGCAGCATGGGCCATTCTCCCCAGCTGTTATTGCCACCAACACCCATCATGCGGTAATCAATGAAAAGATCCACTTTGTTGGATGGTCTGTATTCGTTGTAATGCTTATTTTTAGGTGCCGTACCCACCGGAGCATCATTGTTCCAGTCTTCGGCGTTGGCAACTGTTTCCAGCAAATAATTGGACACATTGAATTGAAACTTACCTTCAGCAATGAACGCAAGTCCTTTACCTGATTGCTGTGTTACGGCCAGCCAACTGGCATCGGTGTGGTGTCCGTTTTCCTGAGTCATTACATATTTATCCACCATATTGATAATGGGTGATTTATAGCGGTCGATAAATGTGGATGTTTTTCGGTCTTCGTAGTTAGCCCATGGTCCACGACCGTAGTACTCGGCATTGACAAACTCACCGGGGAGTTGCATACGCATACCTATGCGCGGAATGAGTGGCAAGTCACATGCTGTAGCATTCACCGAATTTTCCACACGAATAGCACCATCTTTGTAAATCGTATAGTTCACTTTCCAGGTGGTTTTTGTTTGCGGGAAGTTATATTCACAGCTTATCGAAGTATTTTCTCCGTTTTTCACTTGCAGATTTTCAGCTTTTAGCGCGATGTAACTTGCTTCCCGCCACGCTTTTAATTTTCGTGGCAAACCTGCACCATAATCATTATCGGTAGAGGCTCTCCAGAAGAAAGGTTTCAGGCCGAACCGGTCGCTTACGTACTCTATACCTTTGTATTTGTAGGATGTCATCTGTCCGCTTGCTTTGTCAAAAACAACCGAAAAATCGGAGCCGTTGAAAATAAGGTTGGTGGTGTTTTGAGTTACCGTGGCGGGTGCTTTTTTATTCAGAGCCAATTTAGCGTATTCATTTACCACAAACTGATCGCGCGCAACAATCCAACCGGCAGGAATGTAGCGTGTATCGGCTTTCTGCTTAACCTCAAAATTAATGGTAACCTGATTTTTCGCATTAAAATATTTAGAAATCCCGGGAATTATTACCGTTTTGGTTTCCTGTGGTTTCACATTGGCTGCAATCTGCCCTGTTTTCAGCACTTTGCCATTCGATTTGATGGTGTAAAATAGATTGTACTGGCTCAGGTCTATGAAAAAGTTTTCGTTATAAATATCGACAGTTTCTTTTTGTGCATTGAAGTTTTTGAACCATACATTCTGATAGACTTTTCGCATTTCTTCGGTGTGAGGTTTTGTGGTACGATCAGGGAGTACCAATCCATTGCAATTAAAATCGCCCGATGATGGTGTTCCCGTGGGTCCGAAGTCGCCTCCGAATGCCCAGAATGGTTTTCCTTCGGCATCTTTCTGTGCCAGTCCCTGATCTACCCAATCCCAGATGCAGCCACCCTGCAGCAACGGATATTTCCGGATGATATCCCAATAGTCCACAAAATTGCCAAGACTGTTGCCCATGGCGTGGGCATATTCACACAAAATGAGCGGGCGGTCTGAATTTGGATGTTTGGCGTAATTTTCAATTTCTTCGGGTCTGTCATACATCGGGCAGAAAATATCGGTATTCCATTCCAGTCCGGCACGTTCATACTGAACAGGACGTGATGTATCGCGGTTTTTTATCAAGTTGTAAGTTGCGTACATGTTGTAGCCATTGCCCGATTCATTTCCCAGCGACCAGGTTACCACGCAGGCGTGGTTTTTATCGCGTTCTACCATTTCGGATGTACGGGTCAAATGAGCTTCGAGAAAAAGTGGATTATTGGCTAGTGTAGCTCCTTTGCGGAGGTCGTAGCCCATGCCGTGTGCTTCGATATTTGCTTCATCGATTACGTATATTCCGTATTCATCAGCGAGTTTGTAAAACAATTCCGATTGAGGATAATGGCAGGTGCGTGCAGTATTTACATTGTATTTCCGGAACAGTTCGAAATCTTTTCGCATCAATTCTTCGGTCACGTAATGCCCTGTAAATTCGTTGTGTTCATGAATATTAACCCCCTTCACCAGTACCGGCTGACCGTTAATCAAGAATTGTTTGTTTTTAATTTCAGCGGTTCGGAATCCAACTTTAACGGCTGTAGCTTCGAGCGTTTTTCCGGTTTTGTCTTTGAGTTCAATACACAACGTATAAAGATTAGGTTCTTCAGCCGACCATTTTTTTACAGTCGGGATTTCTTTTGTGAATGTTACGGGCTTATTTTCATTGATGAAAACCGGTTTTGTTTCCGTAGCTGTAATTTTACCGGCTGCATCTTTCAGTGTATAACTAACCGAAAATTCGTCTTTCGTTTGTTCCTTGTCTTCCAAACTCACGTCCAGCGCAAACTTGCCGTTGGTATAAGTGGCATCCAGTGGAGTGTGTGCGAAGAAATCGGCTATGTGAGCTTTGGGGCGCGCATACACATACACATCGCGATCGAAACCCGAAAGCCTCCAGAAGTCCTGACATTCCAGGTAATTGGCATCCGAGAACCTGTGAAATTGAACTGCAAGCACATTTTTACCGGTTTTGACTTTATCGGTAATATCTATTCTGGCAGGAAGTTTTCCTTCCTTATTCATTCCAATAAAGGAGCCGTTGAGGTAGTAATAGGCAGCACCTTTGGCAGCATCGGCGCTCAGTATTATTTCTTTGCCAATCCATGATTGGGGAATGTCAAATTCGCGGCGATAGGTTCCTGTAGGATTAAATTCTTCGGGTACCAAAGGCGGATTGGGTCTGTCCCAGAAAGGTTTATGTCCCGGTGATGTAAATTCGTAGGTAGTATTTACGTAGATTGGATAACCAAATCCCTGAACTTCCCAGTTGCCCGGTACATTGATGTCTTTCCAAGCAGAAGCATTGAAATCTTCCCTGAAGAAATCATCCATGGGTCGTTGACTGAAGTTTTCGGTAAAGTTGAATTTCCAGGTTCCGTTCAACAGCAGATAATCACTTCCTTTGGAAGAATACGTGGCTTTTTGAGCTTCATCAGCATTTGTAAAAGAAAAAAAGCTACTGCGAGCGGGCAGTTTGTTGATACTCGTCAGTTTCGGGTTGGTAATTTCGCTGTAGCGGTTTTGTTGCTGTTGCGCAGTGATACTTACCACAGCGATAATAGCCATAAACAGCGTTAGAGTGCATTTTCTCATGGTTTTTGAATTTATATTAAAGTTAAACTTATTGCGTCAGACAAAGATACATAATATTTTTGTAATGGGCGAACAGGAAAAAAATACAATTTCTTGCTTCCGGAAATTCAACTGATAATCTGACATTTACCATATACAAAAGAAAATTTCACAGAGAAATTTGCCAATTTAGCTTGGAATAATTTTGTGAAATGTATTAAAATCTCTATCTTTGCACCTCTAAAAAATAAGGACGAGATAGCTCAGGCGGGTTAGAGCGTCCCGATAATAAATCGGGAAGGTCGGAGATCAGTTTTGAGTTTTGAAATAATGGCGAGATAGCTCAGGCGGGTTAGAGCGTCCCGATATAAAATCGGGAAGGTCGGAGATCAGTTTTGAGTTTTGAAATAATGGCGAGATAGCTC
>CALMZF010000380.1 GCA_937870645.1 uncultured Paludibacter sp.
CCCAATCACAGGCTCACCATTCATGTCTTTCACCTGACCACTGACTTTTATTTTTTGTTGGTCGGGTGTTTGTTGTGCATTTCCCGTTGCTAATTCATTTTTCTCTGAATTAGTAACTGAAATGCTTTTGAAATCATTCGCTTTTGTTAAACTGACAATTAGCAAACAGCTAATTATCATAAACAATTTAAATTTTGTGTTTTTCATTCATTTTGTTTTTTTAATTGTGAAACCTTGAAATTGATTTTAATTCCTTGATTGTTCCTTTTATTTTCTCATTTATTCCATGATTTTTGTTAATGTCCTTATTTTGCATTTTTTGAACCCGTATGAAAAAATTACTGTTATCCTGAGTCTCAAATTGAGAAAAAATATATCTTCAGCCTCTTATTTATATTTTTTTCCCGAGATGCTTATATTGCTGTTGCCATTTTGTTTCAAGTCAATTGGTTTCTCAAGTCCTGATGGATAAGTAAAATTTTCTGAAATAAAATTTTCCACATCTTTCAAAATTAATGCTGAACCGTTTTGAGGAACGATATGTACATTTTTGAAAACAATATCTTTTGAATTACTTAACTCTGCGCCGTATTGAGCAGTAATATTAATATCTTCAATCTGAATGTTATTTATTTTCATTTCGGGCAATCCATTGAACAACATGGCTCTGCGGGCATTACGCGAAACAAGATTCTTGACGAATATATTCCTGAACACCGGAGTTTCCTCGGTTACGGGCAGAAGTTTTTCTTCTGTTGGAGTTACATCACCATCTTCAAGGGTTTCTACAGCCGATTTTCCGCCGTAATAGAGGTCAAAAAGGAATGATTCGGTTTCGATATTAAACATGTAGATATCTGAAATGTAAATATTTTCGACCACACCGCCGCGTCCGCGGGTACTTTTGAAGCGAAGACCTACATCGGTGCCCAGAAACTGGCAATTTTTCACAGAGATATTGCGCACCCCGCCTGACATTTCACTGCCAACTACAAAGCCACCGTGTCCCTGAAACACCTTGCAGTTATCCACAATCACATTTTCGGTGGGACGGGCACGCCGCCTACCAGGCTCGTCCTTGCCGGATTTGATACAAATTCCGTCATCACCCACATCAAAGGTACAGTTGACAATGATGGAATTTCGACAGGATTCAAGATCAAGTCCGTCGCCATTCTGTGAATAGCCGGGATTTCGGACAAACAATCCATCGAGAATAACATTTTCGCACATGAGCGGGTGCAAATTCCAGCTGGGTGAATTTTCAAAAAGTACGCCCTGGAGATACACATTTTTGCATTCGATGAAACTGACCATAACAGGGCGCAGAAAGTCCTTGATTTCGAGCCATTCCTGTTCGGTCAGATTTTGGCGCGGCACATTCATATCGCTTATCTGGGAACCCTTAAAAGAGCTTTCTGACGGATACCAGGTATCATTATTTTTAACCACACCTCCTGCTCCGATCATTTTTTTCCACTGACTGGCTGTGACTTTATTCTTTTTGAGCGGGCGCCAGGCTTCACCGTAACCATTGATGCTTCCCTGACCTGTAATGGCTACATTCACCAGGTTACGACCCGAAATGGGCGATTGACAACGCCGCGTATCGAGCCCTTCGAATATGGTTTCTACAATGGGATAGAGGTTGAAGTCGGGTGAAAACAGGATAACGGCACCCTTCTCCAAATGCATATTGATATTGGAGCGAAATACAATGGGTCCGGTAAACCAAATGCCCTTAGGAACTATCAATGTGCCACCACCTTTGGCTGCCAGGGCGTCCATTGATTTAGCAAATGCATTGGTATTGAGAGTAATACCATCGCCCACCCCACCAAATTCTTCGACTGAAACCATATTTTTTTTAAATACCGGTACTTTGACCAACGGCATTGAAAATGGTAAATCCTTATAAAGATATTGATAGTGGTTTTTGGCTTCAGCATTAAACCCAATGTTTAGCACCATGTAAACCAGTATCAAATTTCGCATTTTATATAGTATTCTCATATTAAGTTTGTTTTATGATAATAAAAACAAATACTTTATTCACAAAAATCTCACACAGTATTATTGGAGGGATATTTATCTGAATACCAGATAAATATCCCATATTTCACATAAACACTACCAACGCAAATCGCCTGCTACGCCTTTTCCGGCAAAAGAGGTATCGAGTAGTTTGAAATTGCCGTTTACAGGATCTGTCCACAATGCCGTAGATGCACTTTTATAGGAGGTCATATTGGGTTTGATGGAAGTGCTCGTGGCTCCGGCCGGTATCGGATCGTCCACATAATCAGTAGTAAAGTATGAGCCCTTTATGGAAACAGATGTTCCGGCCACATATCTAATTCCATTTGCACCCATAGCGGCACCGGTCTGACCGAATACACAATTGCTGATGGTAACTCCACCTCCCGTGAAAGAAGCATTGTTGAAATCCATCAAATACCGGGCTGAACCTGCGTCTTGCATGCCGTGATCAATGTTACAGTTGATAACTTTCACCGATTTCAGGGTTTGCCCTGTACGCAGTACCAGTGAGCCTTTGAAATTATAGATGGTACTGTTCATAATTTCAATGGCGTTGATAAGGTCTGCCGAATTACTGTTGACAATGGCATAAGTGCTTGAAAATCCGATATCATTAATCTTACAACCATTGATCGACAAACTGTCAATTACCTGATTTTTAGCACCCTGAATACGCATGGGTGTATTGCCAAAGTTGTGCATATTGCAATTTGCAAACGAAAGTTTGGAAACAGTAGTCATCGTATTGTTATTAAACAGATATCCGATTTTAGTGGCTGCCGTATTATTATCCACATAGCCTGTAAAATCTATATTTTCAAATTTGACTGATTGCATGGACGAACCATCCACAAATCCAAGCATACTAGAAGTTGCCGAGGGAGGTGTACCGGTGCCAACAGTCATACAAACTACCGGAAGGGTTGAGGTCAGTGTTCCTCTCAGCTTAACCGATTTATTGAACCGATACGTTCCGCTACCTACATTATACACCGCTCCGCCTTCCAAAACTATTACCTGTCCATCAGCAGCACTGTTGAGCGCTGCTTGCAGATCTTCACCTGCTCTGACCAGAATATCCCCTTCCACTGTACCATAGGTTGTTCCTCTTAATATGGAATTGTTAAAAATCCGGACTTTCCATACCGAATTGGACAATGAAGAAACAACCTTGCTTCCGGCAAGCGCTTCGGCAGCCGATATCAAAACCGAATCTTTTGCTGTGGCATTTTCATTGGTTAAAATTAAATGGGTAACATTGGCAGCTGGTGTCCATTTTACGGTTAATGCATTGAAATCGGTCATATATGCACTGTAAACCACACCGGTATTAATACTGGTTCCGTACCCCTGGAATAGATTTTCCTTTGGAGTTTTGAAAGAAAGTGCCGTATTGAATTTGGATGATTTAGCAGCATCAGCGGCATTGGCACGGATACGGGCATAAAATTTGGTATCGCCCGCCAGTTCTTTGACCAACGACAAACCTGTGGTGGTTACATCGAGCAAAGGCTTGGAGTAATCCAGACTATCGTTGCTGAGCTGGAGTGTGTACGACACAGCGCTGTCTACCTTAGCCCATGAAAAAGTGGCAACGGTTTTATTCAGTTCAACATTAAAATTGATTGGCCGGAACATGTATGGTAATTGCAGTTCTGGTTCTTCTTCCTTGCAGGCGGAGAAAACGCCCACAATCATCAGAAGAATTAGAATAGTTCCGTATGTTCTGTTTTTATATTTTTTCATTGTTTTAATTACTTAATAGGTTTTTATTCTGCAATTTACATTAATTATCATACCCATAATCGTTGACGAGCGAGCCGTTGCTGGCAAGAATAATCTGGTGCATGATGGGCAATAGCTGACGTTTGTCGGGATTGCCCAGATACATGTTATTGATAAATCCGTCGCTCAGGTAAAGTTCACCCGTAGAGGTTGTTGCGTTTGTCCAGGTTTTTTTGGTCCATCCGCCGGTGGGGTCGGTTACCGTTTTGTCATCGGTTTCGCCACGTTGCAGGCCATAAACTATGAGTACCCGTTCACCGGTTGTAATACTGTTGTCCACCACATATTTGTAATAAATGACAGAAGGAACTGTAGCATAGTCGCCGGTGCCGTCGCGCAGTGCAATAAGACTGGTTTTGGCTTTATCGATGGATGCTTTGAGTTCACCCCATCGTTCCAGATCATACTTGCGGATGTTTTCACCGCAAAATTCAAATGCCCGTTCCATTTTGATATTGGCGAGTGTGAGTGGCAAATCGTAAGTGGCTGCCGTAGTTCCGAATGCACGGCGGCGAACCTGATTGAAATAACCGGCACCTTCAGAGCCACCGAGGAATAAATCGGCTTCGGCAAACATCAGCAATACATCGGCATAACGCAATACTATCGGTGAAACACCATCGTCAGTTCCGGA
Organism: uncultured Paludibacter sp.; assembly: GCA_937870645.1. Taxonomy (GTDB): domain Bacteria; phylum Bacteroidota; class Bacteroidia; order Bacteroidales; family Paludibacteraceae; genus UPXZ01. The sequence goes on from CALMZF010000380.1 coordinate 4,460, forward strand.
AATAGGAATTTTAACCCATTCGGCACGCCATTTTCCCAGATTGAAACCGGTCACACCACTCGAAAGTGATTGTTCCATCACTCCCGTGGTTGCATTTTTTACCACTTTGAATGGAACTACCGTGATATCGCGTCGTTTGTCATTCACGTTATAATCGTAGTAAAAATTTGGCATAATTCTGAACTGCGGACTTAATGCCACTTTGTTGTTTTTACCATCGGCTTCGCGCGATAATCCCAAATTATAAACCATACGGCCACGAATACCCAGATTGTAAGGCAATTCCCAGATTGCTTCGCGTCCGTGAGTTTCCACATCCTGACATTGTTCGTAGAAAATATTTTTAAAATCCGGGTCAAGTTTATAATGTCCGTCAGCAATGATAGCGCGACATGCATCGCGTGCTATGGTGTAGAGTTCGCGGCGGCGACTGTCCGATGCGGTTATTTTTATCACGGCATCGGTGCCCGACGGGCGCTGAGAGTATCCTGCAGCCGACAAGCAAATTCGGGCCAGTAATCCGCGGGCTGCATCCCTGCTGATCATTTTAACGGTATTGGTATATTTCGTTCCCGGAGCGTAAAGCAGTGTCGATGCTTCCTGCAGGTCTTTGATTATCTGATTGTAAATGGTATCCCGGTCGGTTTTGGCAAGATAAATGGTAGCTTCGCTTACCGGTTCAAAACGCGGAGGTACATCGCCCCACCATTTGATGAGGTCGTAGAAAAAATAGGCTCTCATAGTAAGTGCAGAACCGAGCAGATGACCCATATCATTGCCTTCGGCAGGATTTCCAAATTTGCGGATACCCTCAATAGCCAGATTTGCCCGCTCAATGCCCTGATAGATACGGCTCCAGGGATTGGCAGCATCGGTATTGTTGTAACCGTCACCTATCGATGAATTTGGATTGTAAAGAGCAAAGAGGTCGTCGGATTTGATCGAGGAGAGTACAGCTCCCGATGACCATCCCGAACGAAATTCAATGTCGGTATTCACACCCATCTGTAACCACAGACGGTTTCGGTACGAATTGTTTTCGCCAATGATGCTATAAATGGCACTGATAGCTTTATAGGCAGAGTCTGGCTGACTGAATATCACATCATCGCTGATGAGCGAATTGCTCGGCACATCCAGAAAGCTCTCGCAGGAAGAGAATGATAGCATCAGCGCTGCAATTCCTGCCAATATATTTATTTTACTTAGTCTTTTCATTTTTATTGGATTTTAGAAGGTTAAGTTGATGCCAAAGTTATACGAACGGCTTCTTGGATATGCTGAATAATCCACACCCGGCGAACACGGTGTAGCACGGCGTGTATCCACTTCGGGATCGTAACCCGAGTAATTGGTAAAGGTGTAAATGTTGTAAGCCGTTGCATAAAGTCGCAGTTTTTGTATGTACAGTCCTTTCAATAATCTGGCGGGCAAAGTATATCCCACCGTCATATTATTGAACCGAAGGAATGAGCCGTCTTCGATTGCCCAGGATGTAATGGCGTAGCGTCCTGTAGGTGGCGCCCAGATGGAAGCATGACTGTTGGCATTCATCAGATCGAGTTCATTGACATCTGTAATCCGTTTGCCGGTTTCCCAGTTCATGGTAGTATATGAATTCAGATTGCTCGAAAGCATATTGCGGTATTTGTAATAGAATGATGACATTTCAATTTTGTTGGCGTTATAAATGTCATTGCCATACACCCAGTTGAAATTGAGGGCAAAATCGAATCCCCTGAAATCGCCCGAAAATGCAAATGAACCGAAATGTGCGGGATTGGTATTGCCAATCACTACGCGGTCGAGGTCTGTAATCTTTCCATCATCATTCTGATCTTTCAGTTTCATGGCACCGGGTCCCCAGCTTAGTCCATCGATAGAGCTGTTGTCCACAAATTTATTTCCATACTGATCGGAATAAATTTTGGTTGCTGCATCGTACTTATTGTATTTTCCCGAATTCATGACCCATTTGGTGCCATTCCACATAAAATCTTTGGCACTGTACCATCCCTCATTCACATATCCATAAATCTGACCCACAGGTTCACCGGGTTTAACCACATAGCTGTTGGATGCTTCAGTCATACTGGTCCAGGCTTCGTTGAACGAATACGAATCCAGTCCGCCCAAATCATCCACTTTATTTTGATTGGCACTGATATTGAACATGAAATTCAGATTGAAGTTTTTACTTTCAACCAGACCAATATTCAATGACAGCTCGGCTCCGCGGTTGGAAGTGGAAGCTGCATTTTGCCACTGATAGGTATAGCCTACACCTGTGATGGGCATCTGTAGCAATACATTTTGAGTGGAATTTGAATAAAGTTCAAACGAGCCGTTTATACGGTTATCAAAAAATCCGAAATCAAGCCCTCCATTGCGGGTAACGGTGGTTTCCCAGCGTAATAATGGATTGACGAGTAACAAACCCGGAGTGTATATACTGGTTTGCATAGATCCGGCAGGTAAATAGGCTGTGTTTGAAATCGAATATGTGCGTTTGAAAGCCGAATTACTAATGTTGTTATTCCCTGATTCTCCATAACTGGCGCGAAGTTTCAGGTTGGAAATTACCGGTTTCAGACCCTTCATAAATTTTTCTTCCGAAATGCGCCATCCGGCCGACAATGAAGGGAAATAACCCCATTTGTTGTCGCCGGAAAATTTACTGGAACCATCGGTTCGGAAAGTGGCTGCCAACAGATAACGATCCAGAATATTATAATTTACCCGACCGAAAAAGGATATCATGCGGTCATCCATATCCCGGAAGAAAGCATCACCGTATCGGTTTGTGCCCGATGCAATATCGTCCCAGGCCATGAATGAATCATAATCAACCGGGAATGCCTGAATGTCGCTGGTGGTATTTTCGCTCGACCGGCTGTACATTTCGTGACCCAGTGTAACAGATAAATCCTGTCCTGCGAAGAGATCGTCTTTGGAGAAATTCAGCACATTGGTATTTTGCAGCGTAGTTACATCGCCATTTGTTAATAATATGGATGGTGCCACAGCATTATCACGTTTCAGGGCACCACCTTCACGGGCAAAGTACGAAGTTACACCGTAGAAACGTTTGTCGTCCTTATTGCTTTTGGTTAATCCATACGTACTTCTAAGAGAAAGATTTTTGGTAAAATTCACTGTAAATCCTCCGTTGATATTGTAATCCCTCTTTTTCTGATACCGGTTGTTGTCGGCTGTGGTTACAAGTGGAGAGTACAGACTTGCAACAGCATCCATATCATCGTCCTGTGCCACCATATTTTTTAATTCAATGGGAGTATAAATTACGGCATTTTTCACACGCGAATCGGAAGTGGATTTTTCGGATCCGGTCACATCATTAGCGCCTGAGCCATTAATTACTGTAGCAGCGTAGCGTGCAGCCACATCCAGTTTCAGCCATTTGAGCGGTTGATAATTCAGTTTTCCACTGAAATTGTTGCGATTATAATCGGACATGGCCATGATGGCTTTGTCAGACAAATTGGTGTAGCTGAAATTGTATTTCAACTGCTTTGTACCACCCGATAATGCTACCGAATGATTTTGCTGAAAACCGGTACGACCAAATGTTTCGTCCTGCCAGTTGGTTCCGTTTTTATAGTTATATAAATTAATGTCTTCGTAGCTGCCAAAGTATTTTTCATATTCTGACGCTACGGCATTATTCCAGGTAGCCCGTTCGTATTGCTTTTGTACAAACTGATACGGACTAAGCACTTCAAGTTTTTTGGTAATGTTTTTAAAACCGACATATCCGTCATACGAAAGGGAAATTTTTCCCTGTTTGGCCGATTTGGTGGTAATGATGATTACCCCGTTGGCACCCCGGGAACCATAAATGGCTGTGGAAGAGGCATCTTTGAGTACATCGATGGACTGTATTTCGGAAGGAGCCACATCCTTGATATCGTCTTTGAGAAATCCATCTACAATATAAAGTGGTGAATTGCTTTGGGTGATAGAACCGCCTCCACGTACACGGATCTTTATTTCGGCATCGGGCGAACCTTCAGTTGTAGTCACCTGCACACCCGGCAGTTTTCCGGTCAATGCTTCGGCTACGGTAGCTACCGGTATGTCTTTCAATGCTTTTTCGCTGACAGACGATATGGAACCGGTCAAATCCCGTTTACGCTGTGTGCCATAGCCGATTACCACCACTTCGTCGAGAGTTTTCAGCAGATCTTCGAGCACCACATTGACAACAGATCCGGCAATATCAACTTCCTTATTGATTTTTCCCACGGAGCGGAATATCAATGTTCTGGCTGTTGCAGGTACGCCCAGGGTGTATTTTCCATCCACATTGGTGACCGTTCCCTGAGTGCCTTCTTTTACAATTACTGTAGCGCCGATTACAGGATCACCGTTCTGATCTGTTACTGTTCCGGAAATGGTACGTTGTTGAGCAACAATATTCGTACTCAGCAGCAACATTCCAAGCATCAGCGCAATGTGTCTAACTCTGATTTTGTGTTTTTGCATATTGATTTGAGAATTAATTGAAATTAATAATTTTTATTGTGTAATTATTGGCATTGATTGTGGTATGAAAATATAAACCACATTTTTGAATGTCAATCAAGAGTTAATGGTTAATTTTTAATTATTTTAAGGTATAATATCGAATGCAATTATAGTTATATTTGAATTAAACGAGGTGTGTCATTTCACTTTTTGAAGTGGGATAAATTAATTATTAAGAAAAATAAATCGTTTCGGTGGCCTGATTTAGTTCACAAACCGAATAAAAGGCAATTACGAAATTGATAATTTACTCAAAATTAGTATTTTTGTCTAATATGATTTTTATAAAACCTATTACTATAGAAATTTAACAGACAAAACCTCAGATAACGTTATTTAAACAATTATCGATGATAAAAAGATTATTTCTGCTAATTTCCGGAGTGTTAATGAGCCTCTCACCGCTCATTGCAGAACCCATGTGTCATATCAGGCACTATTCTACCGAGGATGGACTTCCACAATATAACATTATGGATATGCTTCAGGACCGAAAAGGATATCTGTGGCTGGCTACATGGGACGGATTGAGCAAATTCGACGGTTATAACTTCCGGAATTATAAGGCAAAATCGGGCAATAAATACTTCATGAAAAGCAACCGGATAGAAAAACTCTACGAGGATGCTTACGGCAGAATTTGGTTCAAGTCTTATGATGGTGATACACATTGCTTTAATCCGTCCAATGAAGAGTTTTGGGGTTTACAATCTATGGACAATACCACAAATGACAAAATATCGAATATTGAAATCAAACCTTCAGGTAAAATATGGCTTATTGTAGAAAAAAACGGTTGTATGCTGCTGAAAGATTCACTGTTCAAACCCAACATATTTAATCTGAAAAATAATAAGTTAAGTTCCGAAAGGGTGAATAGTATTCTGGAGGAAAAAAGCGGCAATACCTGGATACTTACCGACAATGGCATTGTATCACTTAGCACCAATAATTTGACTAAAAAATATTTCAGCGAACCGATTTCGACCCGAAAGGAAAATTATCAGGCATTTTTCAATGGAATTGAACTCAACAATGAAATCTGGTTTGGTTCGCAGAACGGCCGTATCTGGCGTATAAACAAAAAGAGCGGAAAAGCCGGTCTATTGCAGCTTCAGGTGCAATCAGACATTATTGACTTTATTCATGTATCCGAATTCGAAGTCGGCATTTTCACCCGAAATGCCGGATTTGCCATTTATAATACACATACAAATACAGTTGCATTTTTCAACACCGGCAACCTCAACGGCCTGTCTTCCAATGAAATAAAACCAGTATATGTTGATAAAGCACACAATCTGTGGTTTGAGACCAATACGATCGGCATCAACCGGTTCAATCTTCAATCACACAGCTTCAAATCGTATCGGGTTTCCACCATTGATATGATGTCATTTGTTTCGCCACCCGTCACACTGGTTATCGAAGACAAAAACGGAAGACTATGGGTTCAGCCCAAAGGTGGCGGGTTTTCGCTGTACAACGCCACCAGGGACGAACTGGAACCTTTCTTCAATTCACCAACCGCCGAAAACTGGCGATTTTCCAGCACCATATATTCCGCATATTCCG
>CALMZF010000381.1 GCA_937870645.1 uncultured Paludibacter sp.
GACGTTGAACGCAACCGGGCCAGGGAATATGCTTCACTAACCAATAACCTGCATGCCGACCTGCACGAATGTCTGGGACACGGATCTGGCAAACTCCTGCCGGGCACTGATCCCAACGCGCTGAAAGCATACGACTCCACCATCGAAGAAGCACGCGCCGATTTGTTTGGCCTTTATTACATGGGCGATCCTAAATTGGTTGAACTTGGTTTATTACCAAACAACGAAGCTTTCAAAGCCGAGTATTATCAGTTCCTGATGAACGGAATGATGACTCAGCTCACCCGCATCAAACCCGGAAAAAACATTGAAGAAGCACACATGCGCAACCGTCAACTGATAGCCAACTGGGTGTACGAAAACGGGAAAGCCGACAATGTGGTGGAATTCAAAGTTCGTGATGGTGAAACATTTGTGGTGGTTAATGATTATGATAAAGTACGCACCCTGTTTGGCAAACTGCTGGCTGAAATTCAACGCGTAAAATCAACCGGAGATTTTGCCGGTGGACGGGATTTGGTGGAAAAATATGCCGTAAAAGTAAATCCCGAACTGCACAAAGAAGTGCTGGCTCGCTACGAAAAACTTAACCTGGCACCGTACAAAGGCTTTGTTAATCCTGTTTACGCACTTGTTACCGATAAAAAAGGAAAAGTTAAAGATGTAACAGTTTCATACACCGAAAATTACGTCGATCAGAATCTGCGTTATTCCAGGGAGTATTCTAAATTGCCCAACTACAACTAACTGATGAAATAACTAATAATGAAACACATGTCCAAGTAAAATATTTTTAATACACACGGGCATGGTTAAAAAACTCACAACAAATGATAGACGCTCATTATTCCTCCGTCAGCTGACGGATTTGGGGGCAGATTTATAAATTATAAACAGATGAAGAAAAATTTAATATTGCTGATGATAGTGGCAGGTATCCCCGCCTGTATTCATAAGAGTGAAAACGCAGGCGAACAGGCCGCTACAGACTCGGTGGCTGTAACCACCCAAGTTTCATCCGGGCAGTCACAGTCAACATGGCTGGGCGAATATACAGGCATTTTCCCCTGCGGCGACTGCGAAGGTATTGAGATTCTGATCACACTCAATACAGACAGTACGTACACACAGAAATCAACTTACCTGGGAAAAGGGAATAGTTTTGAAGAAACAGGCACATTTATGGTTCAGGAACCCGGTTCGCGCCTTGTATTGAAATCATCCGACAGCGAGCAGGCTTATTTGCTGGGCGATGGAACGCTTACCCTGCTCAACTCCGAAGGAAAAGTGACCGAAGGCGAACTTGCTGAAATGTATGTACTAAAGAAAAAAGAGTAGTTATTTCAAAAATATCAACAAATACGGTTATTAGTTCAGGATAATAGTTTTAATAAATCATCCATATCAATAATTACGAGCCATGAAGAACCTTATCATCACATTGAATATCAAAAAGCATTTTCGGGGAATACTTTTAGTGTTATTTCCTTTTTTAATTTTCTTATTTTTCTTACCCGTTAATCTCCCGGCACAGACGCCCGTTGACTATGCCATTCAGGGCATACCATTTAATACGGTAAGTCTGAATGACGGATTTTGGCTGCCTAAAATTGAAATAAACAGGACCATCACCATTCCCTCTTCCTTCCAGAAATGTGAGGAAACCGGCCGGGTGGAGAATTTCATACTGGCATCGGGTGCAAAAAAAGGAAAATTTCTGACTGTATATCCTTTCGACGATACCGATATTTATAAAACAATTGAAGGTGCGGCTTTCTCCATGACGGTACATCCCGATAAAGCACTCGATAGGTATGTTGACAGTCTGATAGCAATAGTTGCAGCTGCACAGGAGCCCGACGGATACCTCTATACCGCCCGCACCATCGACCCGGCCCATCCGCACGACTGGTCGGGCAGCGAACGCTGGGTAAAAGAATCGGAACTGAGCCACGAGTTATATAATTCCGGTCACCTGTTCGAGGCAGCCGCTGCTCACTTTATAGCTACCGGAAAAAGTAATTTACTAAATATCGCACTGAAAAATGCCAATCTGCTGGTGCAGGTTTTCGGTCCCGGAAAGCGTGATGAGGCTACGGGTCATGAAATTGTAGAAATGGGGCTGGTGCGGTTGTACCGGATTACCGGTGAGAAAAAATACCTGGATCTGGCTAAATTTTTCATTGATTGCCGTGGAAAAATCCCCAATTCGAAGCAATTCTATTCGCAAAACCACATTCCGTTTGTACAGCAAACCGAAGCGGTTGGTCATGCAGTGCGGGCTGCATACCTGTATTCGGGCGTCGCCGATGTTGCAGCACTTACGGGCAATAAGGAATATATCGATGCAATTGACAAAATCTGGGAAAATACCGTAACCAAAAAGTTTTATATCACCGGAGGTATCGGAGCGCTTCATGCAGGCGAAGCTTTCGGGGCTGACTATGAATTGCCCAATCTGACAGCCTATAATGAAACCTGTGCTGCCATTGCCAATGTGTACTGGAATTACCGGATGTTTCTGCTTCACGGAGATGCCAAATACATCGATGTACTCGAACGAAGTCTGTACAATAATGTAATTTCGGGAATTGGGCTGGATGGTAAAACATTTTTTTATCCTAACCCGCTGGAAAGCAATGCAAAATATGCTTTTAATTATGGCAACAAACTTTCGCGTGAACCCTGGTTCGATTGTTCGTGCTGCCCCACCAATCTGTGCCGCTTTATGGCCTCTGTTCCGGGATATATTTATGCTCAAAAACAGGAAGATATCTACGTAAATCTGTTTATCGGCAGTAAAACCACGTTTAAATTACAGAAAACCAGCGTTGTATTAAGCCAACAATCAAATTATCCCTGGGAAGGAAATGTGTCTATTCAGGTCAATCCAACAAAAAAGACGGATTTTTCACTTTGCTTACGAATACCGGGATGGGCTCGAAACCAACCGGTTCCGGGTGATCTGTACCGGTATGTGGCAAGTACTCCTGAAGAAATCGTTGTCAAAGTTAACGGAAAAGCAGTGGCTTACACAACCCGAGAGGGCTATGCCGTCATTTCACGCCAATGGAAAAAAGGCGACAAGGTGGAATACACCCTTCCGATGAATATACACCGCGTGGAAGCCAACGAAAAAGTGAAGGACGACCGGGGAAAGATTGCCATCGAGCGCGGACCGGTGGTTTATTGCCTCGAAGGTATCGATAATAATAACAATCTGAATACAATCATCCTGCCCGATAATGCACCCTTCGGGGTAAATTCTCAGCCTGAAAACGCAAACGGAATAAATGAAATTCCGGGTGAACAAATTGTTTCGAAAATAGCAACGGGCGGACTTTCGGGGCAAACAAAAAAGCAACCGTTTACCGCCATACCTTATTATGCATGGAGTAACCGCGGTATCAGTCAGATGAAAGTCTGGTTACCGAGGAAGGTGAAGGAGATAACCATAAGTAATGAATAGTTAGAGACGAGGTTTTAAGTCTGATTTTTTTGCATTAATTAAGTCGGGCTTTGATTTTCTAAGTATGTTTCTTCCAGAAGTTTCAGGAAGTCGTCGACCCGTTGCGCCGGATTAATATCATTGTCGGTGTTGAAAGTCCAGTCAGCCAGTTTCATTTTTTCTTCATCGGGCCACTGGTTGCGAATTCTGGTCAATACAAGTTCCTCTGTAACCTGATCGCGGTGCATCACCCGATGGATTCGCACATCTACCGGAGCTGTTATCAGCACCGTTTTATCCACCAGTTCGTTGAAACCTCCTTCAAATAGAATGGCACATTCCATAAACAGAAATCGTTCCCGGGTATGCTCTAACGCCCATTCCCGGAATTTTCTCTTCACTTCGGGATGAACTATCTGGTTTAGCTTTTGAAGTTTTTCCGCATTGCCAAATACTATCTGAGCCAGTTTCACACGGTCCAAACCATTGGCATTGTAAACTTCGTCACCAAATTCAGCAATCACCTTTTCACGCACCAGGGGACAAACATTCTGCAGGTTTTTCGCTTCCATATCGGTATCGAAAACGAGCCATCCCTGTTCGCGTAAATGACGGGAAAA
>CALMZF010000382.1 GCA_937870645.1 uncultured Paludibacter sp.
TTCCTGTTGTTACCAAATCGCTACAAATATTTTGCAACGCTGTTGCAAAAACAGCTACAGAGTTGCTAAATCTTTGTAGCAAGATGAAAAGATAAGATTTTGTGCCACAGATGGCATATTCCGATTTGTCGGAAGTGGCTAAATATTAAATTTTATCGGACAATAGTGATTCTTTTACGATTTTCCCGGTATGGTTTGCTGCTAAAAAACGACAATAAAAGTATGATGGCGCATCTTATTCATTCATTAAACGAATACACACATTGGGGGTGATGTCTGTTGTCAACTGATAATTTTTATCGTAAATTATCCTGTTTATAAAGTTACTTCAAAGAATAAAAAAGCAGGTTACAGAAACCTGTAACCTGCTTTTTTATTCCCATTAAATTTATTTTTTGCCAAAGAAGGCGCCCAAAATAGTACGGGTGATAGATCTGCCTATCTGGCTGGTAACCTGGCGTCCCACGGTGCGTCCCACCGTTTTCAGCAAGCCGCCTAATACATCATCTTTTGCTTCCAGTCGTTTGCGTTTTTCTTCTTCACGCAATGCTTTATCCCGCTCTCGTTGTTCAATTTCTCGCTGCTTTTGTTGCTCGAGCTGTTGTTTTTGCAGGTCGGTAGCTTTCATTTTCTCCGATATGATTTCAAAGGCCGATATCCGGTCAATATCTTTTTCGTAGATACCATAGAGCAATGATGATTGAATGAGTCGGGTACGTTCTTCGGGTGTGATTGGTCCTACCTGACCTTCGGGAGGAAGAATAAATGCACGTTCCACCGGATTGGGTGCGCCTTTCTCGTCGAGGAAGGAAACCAACGCCTCGCCGGTCTGAAGTTCCGTGATAGCCGTCTCGGTATCAAATTTCGGATTTGGGCGGAAAGTATTTGCTGCCACTTTAACAGCTTTCTGGTCGTTGGGGGTATAGGCACGCAGGGCATGTTGAACACGGTTTCCGAGCTGTCCGAGAATGCGGTCGGGTATATCGGCCGGATTTTGGGTAATAAAGTAAACACCCACGCCTTTTGAGCGGATCAATCGTACAATCTGTTCCACTTTTTCGAGCAGGATTTGTGGCATATCGTTGAAAAGCAAATGCGCTTCGTCGAAAAAGAACACCAGTTTCGGTTTTTCCATATCGCCGACTTCGGGCAGGTTTTCATACAGATTGGAAAGCATCCAGAGCAGGAAAGTGGTATATATACGGGGGGAGTTCATCAGTTTGTCGGCAGCCAGGATATTAATCATTCCCTTCCCATTGTGGTCGGTTTTGATGAGGTCGCTGATATCCAGAGCCGGTTCACCGAAGAACTGGGTGCCTCCTTCGGCTTCGAGTCGTGCCAGGTTTCGCTGTATGGAGCCTACGCTTGCTGTAGAGATATTTCCGTAGGTGGTAATGAATTCAGCACGGTTGTCGCCCACATACTGGAGCATTTTTTGAAGGTCTTTGAGGTCCAGCAGCAATAAATCGTTCTCATCGGCTATTTTGAAAATCAGATTTAGCACCGCTCCCTGTGTTTCGTTGAGCATGAGCAGGCGTTCGAGAAGCAGCGGGCCCAACTCCGAAATGGTGGTCTGCACCGGATGTCCCTGTTCGCCAAATACGTCCCAGAACTGCACCGGAAAAGCCTTGAATTCAAACCCTTTTTCTTTCAGTTTGTAGCCATCTACACGTTTGATTACACTTTCCTTGTTACCTCCGATTTTTGCTACTCCCGAGAGGTCGCCCTTGATGTCTGCAGCAAAAACAGGAACTCCCATATCGCTGAAAGTTTCGGCCAGGGTTTGCAGTGTGATGGTTTTACCCGTGCCGGTAGCACCTGTAATAAGACCGTGGCGGTTAGCCATTTTCGGAACAAATGCCAGTTCTTTTTCATCGTTTATCGCCACGAATGGGCGGTTCTGATTGTCGTACATAAGGCTTATTGATTTATTGAAATAAATAGTTACATGATATTAACATGCAAATATAATTAAAGTTTAGAATGTTGGGTGATATTGTGGTATGGAAATTTCAACATGGAAAGATTTCATTCTAGTATTTCCGGATATTTTTCAAGCAGTGTAAATGTGAAGCTGAAATCATATATAAAATCTAAGGATCTATTTTACATTCAATTATTACAAAATTATTTCATTGTTGTTTAAGCATAATTCCGATGACAAAGAATTTATGCCTTACAAACCGGTTTAACAGTTGTTGCAATTTTTGACAAATTATTCTTTAAAAAAATAAATTTTTTTTTCATATTTAATTAAAATTATAATATATTTGCGAATAATTATCGAATTGAACTTAAAGACATAATTTACAAGCTACAATTCTGTCCAATAAGATTATCGTATTAGTGCTGCGCAGTAAGTTGCTTTTTCCATGACTTAGTTCATAATTGAATGGCAACTGGTATATTCCCTGAAAAAAATCCGATGTACTTAAGTGATGAATGTGTGATGAAGCCGATTAATCCGTTGCCAAAACTTTTACGTATTGATATTCAGGCTTATAATGATTAATTTGTACTACCACTGAACACTTTACTGTTCTTGCCTGTTTTTATTGACAAATTTATACAATTCATTCCTTTTGAAAATACTCATTGAATTCCCGGAAACAGGTATTGTTAAACACACTGGAGTATTGGTGTAATACTCCGATTCCTTTTAATAAGAAAATTATCCGTAAAAAGACAGATAAATTATATTACCATTAAAAAAAACTGATAATTACGTATGAGAAAGAAAATTATTACTTTAATGATTGCCATCACCTGCGCGACAACAGGTCTGTTGGCTCAGGATCAATTTGTCGGTGAAATACGAATTTTTCCGATAAATTTTGCGCCAAAAGGCTGGATGCCCTGTAACGGTCAGCTCTTGCCTATCAGCCAGAATACCGCTTTGTTTTCTATTCTGGGAACCACATACGGAGGTAATGGCCAAACAAACTTTGCTTTACCTAACCTTCAGGGTAGGGTGGCACTAAATCCCGGTCAGGGTCCGGGACTTTCTGATCGGGATTTAGGAGAACAGGGAGGCAATCCTACAGTAACATTACTTAGCAGCGAAATGCCTGCGCACAATCATCCGCTATTTTTTACCGATGCACAGGCCACCACCAATGCGCCGGCAGCTGATGTAATGCCTGCTTTCAATGCTTCGCTTAATTTTCCCGGAATAACAAAACCGGTAAACACTTATGCAGAAACAAGCCCGAATGCTGTTTTTGCTCCTCAGACTTTAAGTATCGCCGGAGGATCTCAGCCGCATAACAATATGCAGCCCTACCTGGTACTCAATTATTACATTGCTGTTCAGGGTAATTATCCTCCAAGACCATAGGTCGAACCTGATAGTGAATACTTATAGGATGATATACAAATGACTGTCAATATACAAATTTAATAAACTGATAAAATATTAAGAAATGAAACGAAAACTGATTACTTATTTTATAGCTTTTTTTATTATTGTAAATATACAGGCACAAGAACAGTATCTGGGTGAAATAAAAATATGTTCATTTGATTTCGCACCAAGGGGCTGGGCGTTTTGTGAAGGTCAATTACTCCCGATTAATCAAAATCAGGCTTTATTCAGCCTGCTGGGAACAACTTATGGTGGTAACGGGCAGACTAACTTTGCTTTACCCGATTTGAGAGGACGGATGGTCATTGGCTCAGGAGACGGATATGTCCTTGGGCAGATAGGTGGTGAAGCTAGTCATACACTTACTAATGCTGAAATGCCCTTACACAACCACATACTTACTGCTACAAATTCAGCTGCAACTACCGACAAACCAACAAGCCAAACGATGTTGGCATCTCCTGCTGATATAATTTTTCCTCAGGTGACTAAAAAAGTAAATACCTACGCTGCTCCCGGTTCAGTTGTGCAATTATCACCTCTAACCTCAGGTTCAGTGGGTGGATCGCAACCACATAATAACATGATGCCGTTCATTACTGTAAGATATATTATTGCGCTTCAGGGGATATTTCCTTCCTCCTACTAATCTTTTTAGCACTTTTGTAAATTAAAGAAAATAAATATATAGTATGAAACGAGCATCTTTCAGGTGTTAATAAATGATTAAAGATTATTTATTAGTTCCATACAACAAAAAAAATAATTACACATGAAAATAAAACTATCCATATTGTTAATTGCATTAGCATTTGCCTTTTCTATTAAATCTCAGCCAATGGTAGGTGAGATAAGGATGTTTGCCGGTAATTATCCACCTAACGGTTGGGCTTTTTGCGACGGTAGTTTAATCAGTATTTCTGAAAACGATGTCTTGTTCACACTCATAGGTACGACCTATGGCGGTGATGGACAAACCACTTTTGCATTACCCGACTTTAGGGGTAGAGCCCCGATTTCCGTGAGTTCTGGAAACAGTATGGGTCAAATGGGCGGAACAGAAACCGTGACGTTAACGGTTAGTCAGATACCTGCTCATCGTCATCCAATGCAGGTAGTTAACGTACCCGGTACAACAAATGTTCCGTCGCCCGGTGTGATGCCTGCCAAAGCAGCCGACATTGAATTTCCGGGAGG
>CALMZF010000383.1 GCA_937870645.1 uncultured Paludibacter sp.
CTTTTGTCATCGCAGCACATGAATTCCACATAGCCTTTCACGTAGATTTTTTCGGGATCAGTGAAGGTGATTTTCTGTACAAAAACGGCATCTTTGGCATACCAGTTGAGTTTCATGTCAAAATTGGGATCGTATGATTCTATCAATTTTGATTTAGCCTGAATTCCGCCCGTTTTTTCAGCGTTTTGAATAGTTTCAATGACAATAGCTGTTGGTTTTGGCCCATCGGGAGGGATATTCAGACCATACATATGCCAGGTATCATCGATACGGGCATGAAATATAAGATCGGCTGTATTTTTACCGGTTATTTTCTTTTCAAAAGTCCATTTTACCGGTTCTTGTATCTGCCCGAAGATATTCAGACATACAAAAAGTGAAAGCAGCAACAGAATTTTTGATTTCATAAAGGCAATTTTTAAATTAAGCTACAAAATTACTAACAAATAAGAGATAGTCCGTTCTGATTTTGCATTCTTTTTGGATATTTTTAAAAAACAACCTTTACACAAACAATGAAGTTGTAGTAAAGGTTGATTGATAACGAATGATGGCATTATCTGGCCAGCAAGAATTTGAAACTCAGACCGAAGTTGGTCGATGACACCGGGAATGTGGACGAAACAAGCGGTGCAGTCATTTGTCGGTCGAAGAAGAGCTGAATATTGACTTTGGAACTGAACACATAATCAGCTGTGAACTTGATGGACACTACTTTATTGCCACTGGAAGCCTGTGTAATGTTTTCATTTACTTTCCTAAGCAATGTTTTGATATCTTTATACGAAAAATCGGCATTGAGCTTCAGGTCGTTTTTAACTGTCTGACGTTTGCTTGATTTCATTTTCAACATAACATCAAAATCGTTTACCACATAACCCACTCCAACAACAAATTCATCGGCTGCAGCTTCAATGAGCTGGGTGCTGGTGAGGTTGAGGGACAGGTTTCGTTGTTTTCGGTATTCGGCCTTCGTTGTCATGCTGTTTTTCATAGCCACATTAACTCCTATGAGCGGACTGAAACTTTCATTCAGCGATACAGTTGAAATATCGTAAGGCGACGATGGTATGGGTGTGTTGTACTGCACATCGCGGATATAACCCAGCGCACTGTTGTCGCCATCCATTGGCACCCAGGTAGAGAATGAAGTATAATTGCCGATGGTATAGCGGTTGGTATACGCATGTGTCAGACTTACCGAACGTACTTTTTCCTTAATCCAGCCAATGCTTGATAATCCGTTGAAATTCACGTTCCAGTTTGGCAACATTTCCAATATTGACAGGAACGGATTGGTTGAAACCGCATTGGGATCCCGCCCGGTATAAGCCGATAAAAATGCAGGTATTAACACATCGGGTGAATTAAGATCGAAAGCTCCATTGGCAGGATTGTATTCCTTGTTGGCATAATCGGGACTTTCGCCGAAAAATCCGGTTGTGGGATAACGGGTTCCGGTATATTTTCCATTCAGACGGTTAGCGACTATTTGTCGGTTTGCCAGGAAAGTATCAAATGTTTTGGAAAAATAATTCTGATCGGCTGTTCCTATTTTATCAAATGCGGTTGCTAATGCTATCTGAGTGATATTAAAATTTCCATTGAATGTTGAAGGCATTCCCTCATACATATAATGCACCACGGTATTGGAAGCCGTTTGTCGTTTGGCTGTCAGGTCAATTTTGAAACCGGCAATCGGCTCAACGCTGGCGCGAACATCCAGATCGGAAGTCAGTGCTTCATTGGCAGGATTGATAATATCTTTGCCCATATACAGCCAGCCATTGTCAGCGGCATTTTTAAGTGTATTACTATGATGATAGCCAAAGACATATCCCCAACCGGGAGCTGATTGTCCATCCACTGTCTGTATGCCCAGCAAACCGGGTTGATATTTATATCCGGGCATTACGAGGCTGCTTGTCTGACGGTAGGTAACCGATGCACGGCGCACTGCCATAAGCAGGCGGGTGGTAAAATCGGCAATTTTTTGTCCGGGTTCACGGTAATTCGGGTTTTGGCTAACGATGGTTAACGCCACATTTTCAATTTCGGCCGTGGGGTTCAACTCCATAGTTCCTGCATTTTTTACCGTGTATTTCACGCTGACAGTTTTACCGTTTTTGTCTTTAGCCGTAAATGAAAACCGCTGACTTCCCAGGGCATGATTCACCGTGAGTGGAGTTCCGGCTTTCAGGTTTACGGTCTGACGGAATGTTTTTGAAACATAGGGTTGTGACCTCAATGCTGCCTGCGAACGGGTATTTACGTCTTTCAGGTATTTAACCTTATTATAAAGATTCTCAAAATTAAGCGTTCCATCAAGGGAGAATGATCCCATTGATGATGCTACGTTGCCTATATCGGAGCCGCCTTCCATGGTAGCACTGCGGTTCCAGCTGTAAGTGGAATTATATTGTGCATTCGAAGTCACCCAATCCAGCAGTGGAAGTTTGTCGATGGGGATTTTCCACGAAGCATCGAATACCTGCTGGTAAGTATAGGGTGTACCCATTTTTTTAATATTATGCCACACGGTGTCTCTCCACTGTTCATAGTATTCCTTTCCTATTTCGGGTGTAAACCGGGGTTCGGCGATATTCGCATTCGTGGCAGTTTGGAGTCCCACTTTCAGACTGCGGGTAATATTATATTGAAGGTCGAACTGCCGGTTCCACATAAAATCTTTGCTGGACGAAATATTTCCCATCCCGTCGGGCTGAGCGAGTGGTGAAACTCCTGAAATCAGATCACGAAGCAGAATTTGAGAGTAAACTCTGTTCAGACTTGTGTTGTAGCTAAGCGTAGTGGGTAGATAATACACATTGAAATCCTTGATCAGTTTCAGTGCCGGACTTTTCATTCCCTTTGATTTTTTGAAAGGTTCCCAGGGCTCATTATTGAATGAGAAGCTGTAGTTAACGGCTGCACGCTGTTGCTTGTTGAGGTTCTGGAAGATTTCAGGGGTATGTTCATCCGTTTCGCTCGACGACAGGGTAAATGCTACATTAGCCGGGTCGTAAAATTTTGGTTTTTTACTTTTTACATTTATTCTTGCATTAGTCACATTAAAACTTTTGGTAGTGACCACACTTTGCGACAGATTTTTCAGTGAATCCTTTGCAAATTTATCCTGGAGATTATCCAGCGCGTCCCTAAGCAGAATATCATTATCCAGCGGATTGTATTTTGGCGATACGGTTTCGGTGGTATAGGTGAAATAAGCCGGTATCTGAAGTTTAATCTGTTCGGGCAGGAAGCGTCCCAGATCGAGTGCCGCCGACAGGTTCATCTGATAGGTGTCATCCAGGCTGCGGTTGGTAATGGTGCTTTCCAGACCTCCAAAACCTGAAGTCTCGGCTCTTCCGGATACATTTAACGACCCCAGATCGGATAATCCGACCGACAAATTGGCAAGTCCTGCCCAGCCGGGATTTTCGTCAAATTCCGACATACGCATTTCATTCACCCATACTTCACCCGATTTGGTATTACCACTCACGTTGCGGATACCAATCATGATATTTTCCACCTCGGAAATGTTTGGATTACCCATAATGGTGATTTTGTTGTTCTGATTACTTTCATCAAACACCACAAAGGGGATAGAATTGGAAACGCCGGTTTGTCCCTGCTGACGGGCTTTATTTCTTTTCAGTTTGGCATCGGTCAGGACTGTGAACGGAAAATCAAACATATTCGAGGGTTGCCACACTTCTTCACGGTCGGCCAGTTTATCACTCAGGTACACTCCCGATTTGGTCAATTTCAGGGGAATTTCGTATTCGTAGTAGTTGTTAACCATATCCGATCCGAAACGGATGAAGCACGACAATTCATAGTCCTTCAAATTCTGAGCCTGTGCTGCAGCATCGACCATGGCTTCTCCGTGAACAAACATCTGAAGACGTTTGTACTTACGCATGTCGTAAGTGGTGTTTTTATACACCGCACGGGCTTCTCCTGCACTGAGATCAGCCACTCTCAGCACCATCGACTGTTCGTTTTGTTGCAGGAGTTGGGGCTGGCTCGGATCGGTTTCGCGGGTGACACCCGGAGGCAATACATAGTTCACCGGACTTTTTCGTCCATTCTCTTCAATATTTACTGCCAGCACATCCAGTCTGGAATTCGATGCAGTAGCAGCATTCAACGCATTGAGCGGTTTAGTGTAGGTTTTCCATTCTCCGCGTACCAGGTCAAGTGTTCCAAAACGCAGGTGTGTTTCCCGTCTGAAATTGGTGAGAAACAGTCGAATAAAGCGTATGGATTTAAAATTGCGGATGCTTCCCACCTTGTCATCGTATTCCCTTATCGGAATTTTGAACTGATACCAGCGGACAGTTTCCGTTTTGCCATTTTTGAGGGTAACGTTAGCATCAAGAACGTCTGTGATGTAGTTTGATCCGATTTTCATAGCTCCGGGACGCAGGGCTACCTTGTACTGGTAATATTTTTCGTACTCGTTGAGTGTATTGTCTGAGTTGATATCTTCCATATCGGGCAGCAGGGTGGCCGAAGTGGAATATGTTTCTGCTGTATTTTCAGTAGCCGGTGAGTTACCTTCCGTTCCGTTGTAATATTTATACCGTTGCAGAATGCTGAGTTTCTGTTGGTCGTAATCGGTACCGCGGTAGAAATGATAATCATCACCAGCCGGGTCTTTGAGTGGTGAAAACGGATCGTTCTGCATCCGGGTGCGGGCATCGGGCGAGAGTTTGGCAGTTACTTTTTCCACATAATCTCTGTAAGCAGGGAAGTCAAATTCCTGACGGGTCGAAAGTCCGTTCAATCCCACATCCTGATTGATACGGGCTCCTGCTGCATTATCGAATGCCGTGACGGTGGATTGCGTGGTGGGAATTCTTCCCCAAACGGTTGAGGTGGTATTGGCATCCGTTTCATTGATGGGCAATCCGTGCTCGAATGATTTTTTTCCATCCTTCAGAATATCTTCACTGATATCGCCAAGATTGAAATATAAATCACCGCCCGCTTCATTGTTTTTATCGGCGATAAAGGGATCCATCATCCAGAATTCGATGTATTCGATATTGGCCGTTTCGAAGTCGGTGGTTTCCAGGCGGCGCATGATACCTCCCCACCTGTCCTGCGGATTCGAAAGCGTTCCGTCGGAATTCATTCCGTCCACATCCAGGTTGTAAGGACCCCTTTCATTGGGGTAATAGGAAAGATTCAAAACCGAAAGCAGCGAAGAGCGTGTCGGGTCCAGGTCTTTATTGGGAAATAATTCCGTTTCGCGAACCTGACGGGAGCGGTGATCCGACTGAGACTCAGCATTACCCCGCAGATTAGCAGGTGTCTGACGGCTTTCGCCATTGAGTACCGGATCCACGAAATACCACGCCATCAGTGCCCGGTTTTTGCCGTAATCCACATTGTCGCTCAGAGCCGATTCGGGGAAAAGTCCCGGTGTACTTGCCAGATACCAGTTGTAAGGGTAATGAATATCAATATTTGTTTTGGTTGATTCGAAATCATCGAGATACGCCAACCCGGAATTGCTGATCACGTTGGAGTGACCCGGCAGCAACTGTGCAAATTCTGCATTAAAAGAGATATTGGACGGTTGCGTGGCATTCACAAACGGCAGCTTGTCGAGCATGTTGGTGAGCCACTGCGATTCGGTACGCCAGGCGGTATTCAGTCCCCAGATAGTATTTTTAATAGGTTCACTACCGGTATTCACTTTTTTGGTGAGCGGCATCTCGGAGAGGTGCATGATGGTTCCACCCAGGCTGAAGTTTTTGCTAAAGACATATTCGAGATGAGTACCCGTCAGGGATTTGCGCTGCATGCTGAACATGGACTGATTTTCGAGTTTCACATCGATATTGGTGT
>CALMZF010000384.1 GCA_937870645.1 uncultured Paludibacter sp.
TAAACGCTAAACGCTAAACGCTAAACGCTAAACGCTAAACGCTAAACGCTAAACGCTAAACGGTAAACAGTGATCAGTAAACGGAGCAACTCAGGCAATAAAACGAGCTGCTGCTAAAGTAAAAAAAAAGATAGTATTGCGTGTAGTTTCAATTAGAAAATATATCTTTGCACCTGAATGATTAGGAAAATGTGATTTTATAGTCCGAAATACGTTCCTAAAATGTGAAATATCTGCTACAAATTGATTAGGAAAATGTGAGATGGATAGATTTTTAATGAATGACCTGAAAAAGTGGGCTGCAAACACAAATCGTAAACCGCTAATAATCAAAGGAGCCAGACAGGTTGGTAAAACCTGGCTGATGACAGAGTTTGGTCGTAGCTGTTTCAACGATGTATTTTATCTGAACTTCGAAAATACACCCGGGATGGATGAATTATTTGCCGGTGACATTCAACCCATGAGGATACTGGATTATTTGTCGGCATTGCATGGCAGACGTATTGTACCCGGAGAGACGTTGCTTATTTTTGATGAAGTACAGGAAGTACCCCGGGCATTGACCAGCTTAAAGTATTTTGCCGAGGAAGCTCCTGAATATGCCATTTGTTGCGCCGGTTCGATATTGGGCATCGCCATGCATCGGCAGACTTCATTTCCGGTAGGCAAGGTAGAGTTTCTGACACTCGAACCCATTTCCTTCGAAGAATATTTGATGGCCAACCACGAGCAATTGTTGCTTGAAGCTGTTTATTCACTTTCTTTGGAGGCAATACCGGCGGTTTTCATTCAAAAATTAACCGATTACCTGAAACAGTATTTCGTTGTCGGTGGTATGCCTGCTGCTGTTGTTAAATGGCTCGAAACACGTGATTACGATGAAGTTGAAAAAATTCAGTCTGCTATCCTTGAGAGTTATGAGCAGGATTTTTCGAAACATGCACCGCATAACATCGTTCCCAAAATACGCCATATCTGGCACAGTCTACCAGCGCAATTAGCCCGCGAAAATAAAAAGTTTTTGTATGGTCTGGCCCGGGAGGGTGCCAGAGCCAGGGAGTATGAAGATGCTTTATTGTGGCTCCGTGACAGTGGATTGATCCGACAGATTTATCGCATATCACAACCATCCATTCCTTTGAAAGCATACGTTGATACCAAAGCATTCAAGCTGTATCATCTGGATATCGGACTGTTGCGGGTTATGAGCGAATTATCGCCTGCAATCATTGTCCATTCCGACGCTATTTTCAGGGAATTCAAAGGAGCAATGACAGAACAGTATGTATTGCAGCAAATGGCATCGCTGCCGGAGGTATCCAGCGTATATTACTGGGCTACGGAGGCAACTGCAGAAATTGATTTTTTGTTTGGTTACTCCAATCAGGTCATTCCTGTAGAGGTAAAAGCCGGAGAGAATCTGCATGCCAAAAGTCTGCGGTTGTACAGAGATAAATATAATCCCCCGGTTTCGGTACGAACATCACTAACCAATTTGCATTACAACGAAGGACTATTGATTATTCCGCTTTGCGTGTATTTTAACTTATTCCGTCTGATACAAAAATTACCTCCCGGTGAGTAGATGAGTAATCAGTGAACAGTAAAAAAATAGTTACAAGTTACAAGTTACAAGTTACAAGTTACAAGTAAACGGTAAGCGGTAAACAGTAAATGATAAGCGGTAAACCACTCCCGAAGCTTCGGGACAAGATAATTCGTGTAACCTGTCTGCCGACAGGCAGGTTAGTTTCAATTCGTGTAATTCGTAATATAACCACTACACATTACACATTACGAACAATACAATAAAAATTTATCTGTTAAAAATACATTGCATGAACAAAAGAATTTATCTTTCGCTGGCCAAGATGAGCGGTCGCGAGCAGGATTTTATTAAAGAGGCGTTTGATACCAACTGGGTAGCTCCACTCGGTCCCAATGTAGCGGGTTTCGAGAAGGATCTGGAAGCGTATTTCGATTCGGGAAAACACATTGTGGCACTGAGTGCCGGTACGGCAGCCATTCACCTGGCACTCATTCAGCTCGGTGTAGAGGCAGGCGATGAGGTGATTTGCCAGAGTTTTACCTTTGTGGCATCGGCCAATCCCATTACCTATCTGGGAGCAAAGCCGGTATTTGTGGGCAGCGAGCCTTCCACCTGGAATATGTCGCCCGCTATATTGCGTGAAGCCATCATTGATCGCATAGCCGTAACGGGGAAGAAACCGAAAGCCATTATTCCGGTGCACCTCTACGGCATGCCTGCCCGTATGGATGAGATAATGGCCATAGCCGATGAATTTGAAATTCCGGTGCTCGAAGATGCTGCCGAAGCACTCGGCTCGCTGTACAAAAGCCGTCCGTGTGGTACGTTCGGAGAGTTTGCCTGTCTGTCGTTCAACGGCAACAAGATGATCACCACCTCCGGAGGCGGTGCATTGATTTGTCCCACACCCGAGGCAGCTCAGAAAACACTCTTCTATGCCACCCAGGCTCGTGATGATGCTCCGTACTACCAGCACAGTGAGATAGGTTACAACTACCGCATGAGTAATATATCGGCCGGAATAGGCCGTGGTCAGATGTATGCGCTGGATTCTCACATAGCCCGTCGCCGCCGGATACATGACCTGTACTGCGAGCTGCTGGCCGATGCACCCGGCATTACGGTGCACTGCGAACCGGACGAAGATTTCAACTCCAACTACTGGCTTACCTGCATCACTGTAGATGCCGGGCTGGCGGGCAAGAGTCACCGCGATATTTATAGCTCACTCAACGATGCCAATGTGGAGAGCCGCCCGCTCTGGAAACCGCTGCACCTGCAGCCTGTCTTCGCTGACTGCCCCTTCTATGGCGACGGCACGGCGGAGAAAATATTCCGAACCGGACTGTGCCTGCCATCGGGTCCTGTGCTTACCGATGAGGATGTGTACAAGGTGGTGGAAGTGATTAAGGGTTAGTGAAGAAGCCCCCCAACCCTCCCGATAAATTCCCGATATATCGGGACAGGCAGGGACAGGCTCTGAAGGGGGGTCAAGAAAAGAAAGTTTGTAGTTTATAGTCAATAGTTTATCAAGTTAGAAAGTTTATCAAGTTAGAAAGTTTGTAAAGTTAGAAAGTTTATCAAGTTAGAAAGTTTGTAAAGTTAGAAAGTTTATCAAGT
>CALMZF010000385.1 GCA_937870645.1 uncultured Paludibacter sp.
TAATATGGTCCAGCAGCCACTCCAGAAAAAGCGTTTGCTCCTCCAGTTGCGATTGATCGAGCAGGCGGTGACCCAGGTGCCAGTCGGAAGTATGTAAGATTTTCATTGAGTTTATAATTTATATATCTGCCCCCTAACCCCCTAAAGGGGGAATATTGAGCGTCTATCATTTGTTGTGAGTTTTTTAATCATGCCCGTGTGTGTCAAAAATATTTTACTTGGACATGTGTGTTTCACTCGGTATAATTAATTGAAAGTTTGGTTTATTGAAAATAGCTCTTTTAAAAGGGTAAAATCATCAAGCTGGCTATTTTGAAAATTATGATTGCTTTACTTTTTATTTTTTTAGCTCATCCGGTTTTTTATTCAGTATGCCTTTTTTAGCATTCAGCGGAGATACCACCTTCTCACCGGTTTTTGCTTCCAGCTCCAGACGGGCATTGCGGGCAATTTCACCTCCCTGTTTGGCTACTTCAGCATGTTCATCCATAGCTTCGGGATTTGTAGCTTCCGAAATCCGTTTTGTTGAAAGTTCTGCCAGCATATTCAGTACCAGCTCTGTATTCGTCATGTTGTCGCGGAGATTTTCTTTTTTCAATCCCTTGAATTGCTTGTATTCTTTAGCCGTTTTATCTGCCCAGGTTTTATAAATAATATCCGTCAGGGTAGCGAAATGAAGACCTTCTTCCAATCCTCTCGATTTCCATTCGTCGGTCAGGTCTTTTCGTATTTCAATGCTTTTCAGGCGTTGATTGATCCAATTGTCAGAATATCCCAACCGTTTATAATCCAGCATGGCCTGTTCAATGGATAATTCCGGGTCTTGCATTTGATCCAGGCGTTCTTTGGCTACCTGTGCTATCCACAGTTTGAAGGGTTCTGCTTTAGGTGAGGGAATAGACTGGATTAAACGGAAGAGTTGATCGGTATTAGCAACATCTGTGAGGCGCATTTTGCCATCGGGAGATTTCAATTTCAACTGTCCGATTTTTTCGGACAGTTCACTTCCTTCTGTTTTAAGCTTTTTCTTCAGGTCATTCCAATACTTACGTGAACGATCCGAATCTGTCAGCACTTCTACTACATCTATAACTGAGAAATACCATTCCTCTGTTTCGTCATCCCACACCGTACGGACTTTTTTTTCTTCGAAAAGTTGAATTTTATTTTTCATATTCATGGCATGTTTTGTGTTTTCATTTTTCCTGTAACCCGTTTCATTCAGCAATTTTCGAAACCGGTTACATTATCGAAAAGATTTATTTTATTTACCGCTAATAATTCGGGTATTTATCAATTTTGAATACCAGACAAGCCGTTGTGAGGTTTTGGAAATTCCACAGAATCCACTGTCCAGTAATCCCATTTATATACGAAGTTGATTTTCCCTTTTCCTGCAAACTGAAATACATCCCGAGAACCTTCCACCTGGGCTGTGAAGTCGCATTCAAAATCAACCTGCGCCATTTCGGTTTCCAGATTAAAACTCACATTGATAATCTCTGATTTTCGGAGTTCAAACCGGCTGAATGTATCTCTGAAATGGGTGTGCCATTGCTGCTTTTCGGCTTCACTATTCAGGTAGTGCAGGTAGCGCTCTGAAGTTTTATCCAGATACGAATTCAAAAATTCCTCCGAATGCCTGTTGAGATCATATTCATGGTTTGGGTAAAATTCTTCGTAGATGTAGCTCGACATCATACCGGGAACGCGCATATCGTCTTTTTCTTCGAGAAACAATTCTTCGGTGATAAACCGGTAAAGTTCGTAGTCCGACACTTCACAAATGGTATCCAACCGAACCTGATGTTCAAGCATCAACGAGTAAATGCGTTCCAGTTCGGTACTGATTTCATCCGGTTGCAGCTCGTCTATTCGTCGAAATGCGGGTTTCCCCAGAAATTCGTACAGGGTAATTTGCTTTGCATCCTTCCAGGCATTCTCAAATGCCATGATGTGGTTCAAAAATTCATTTTCCATTTCAGGGGACAGGTCCGGATTAGTCCAGCCCTTTGATGCCCCGAATTCTTCTTCCAGCTTTTTTTTCAGTTCCTCGTTTTCGCGATGCAGGTCGTTTTTTTTGTTTGGATTGGCGTTTTCCATGGTTATATTTGTTTAATTTTAATTGTTCGAAAATTTTTGTTTTGCCAGAAGTTTTATATATGATTATTTAAGCATGTGCCACAACTGTCATACGCTCAACAAATATAAGGATTAATTCTTATCTACTGGTGGACATTTGAAATAATATCAAAAATCATTTCATAAATAATTCCAAGCAAAATGGACCGATATAATTCATTTATTACAGAGTGAAGGAAATAAAAAAAATCAGCGTGGTATATCGCTATGCCACGCTGCAGATTTTCTTGGTCAGCTTTTACTACCCAAATTTCTTCTTAAACCTAAAACTAATTTTGTACCACCAGGTATTTCGATACACTCCAGAATTTTGAGGGATTGGTGATTTCGATGGTGATATTTTTGTCCTCACCTGTTACCAGATTATAGCTATTCTGAGGGTGTTGTGAGAGGATTTTTACACGTTTGCTGTTAGTGGGGATCGAAACTGCATTTCTCAGGTCAACCTGTGTAAACACCGAATTATCGAATTCGCTTTTCAATACTTTTTTACCCTGGAAAAGTCCGCCTGCTGTAATAACCTTAGCAGCTTTCAGGGCTTTTGCCGATGCAATGCAGTACCAAACCGTATTGATATCCATGTCCTGTTGTTTTATAGCCGCTTCTTTTTGTTCCAGCGCTTTTTGCTGTTCAGCTATACTTTGACTTTGTTCGCTAATGCTTTTGCTCTGTTGGGTTACAGTAGTGGTTAGTTCTGTAATCTGGATGTTTTTCTTGTAAAGTTCAGCCTGTAAATTTTGAATTTGCAGACTTTTTTCATCCATTTGGGTTTGCAGACGTTTTATTGTTTCGGTCAGCATATTCTTAGTCTTCCCATTTTTGTCAGCCAGCTGCTGGAGTTCGGCTATTTTTGCCTTGTTTTGTTCAATTCCTTTTTTTATTGCTGCCATTTGAGCGGCTATAATTTCTCTTCTGTTCACCTTTGGACCTTCCACGCCCTGAAGGTTAAGTTTCATTTCTTTTTCCGTCTGATTAATCTCGGCAAAACCCGTTTCGATATCGTTCAGCAGGACTAACGTCTGATTGTAACTTGAATCTAATGCTTGTTTTTCCTGTGCCAGCGAGTCACGAGCAGCAACAGCTGATTTGTATTTGCCTGAATTTTCAACACAAGATACCGTTGCAAATGCAAGTGCCGAAATAATTACAAAAAATCTGAATGTTTTCATTTTTTTTTAGTTTAATGGTAAGTGATTTGTATTAAGAGTTTTTTTTAATTAATCTGTATTTATAACTATTTAATAACGTTTTTATTATTGTCTTTGTTTAGTTTTTAGTGATTTGGAAAATAGTGAACTACCCGATAACCATCAGTTAACAAAATTCTCCCCAGGCTGATTTCATTTCCGGATTAATCCTTACAAGTCAAATTTTTGCTTAGAAATATATCAAAACTATTTAGTACTTTTGCTATTCCAATAGAGATGCCGGTTATGTTGCTTTTCGATAATATCATATTCTCAACGTTTATTCCACAAATCCTGATGGTATTGGGCTTTGTGTCGTGTGTAACTGCACCCTATTTTTACCCGGCACAGCAATCCGAAACGGAACTCAGGATTGAAACAAAATCAGCAGAAACGGTTACAGCTAATTACAGCCAAAGTACAACATTTCGATTTGCCGATTATAAGGTTTTTGAGAAAGATGTAGCTGCTTATGTCGACCTGAGCATATCATTTTTCAATGAAATAAAGAGATACATCTATCCCTTCATTGCGTCTTCTTCAACTCTTACTGGTATTGGCTTTCAGCTTGTTACGCGTCCTCCTCCTGTTTTTTACAAATTAGCATAAGATAAAGAAATCCCGTTTCTGATTTCCGTATCGACATTATTCCCGCAGATAACTTTGGCGGGAGTAGATTTAATTTATCCATTTGTAAAAAAAATAACTATCAACAATGAAAAAAATATTATTCAGTATTTCGGTTTTTATATGTTTCAGTATTCCCGTGTTTGCTCTCGAAAACGACACCATCAAAACGATCAGACTGGGGCAGGTGGACGTTTATACCTCCAAAGAAACTAATCAGCGAAATGCACCGGTTTCGTCCACGCTTCTCGACGGAGAAAAAATCAGTCAGTCACAAATCGTTTCCATCAAGGATATCAGCGGCGTAGTCCCCAACTTTTACATCCCCGATTACGGTTCTGCCATGACGTGCAGCCCGTATGTACGCGGTGTAGGGTCGCGCAGCAGCGGACAGTCCATTGCTTTGTACGTGGACAACGTGCCATATCCCGAAAAATCAGCCTTTGATTTCGAACTGTATGACCTGGCTCAGATTGAAGTCCTGCGTGGTCCTCAGGGAACACTTTACGGCCGCAACAGCATGGGTGGCATAGTAAACATGTACACCCTTTCGCCGCTCAATTATCAGGGTATGCGCGCGTCGCTCACGGCCGGCAACTACGGAATGATGCAGGCAAAAGCATCATATTATGCCAAACTGGGCACAAAAGCCGGATTTTCGGCTGGCGGTTATTACGGAAAGCACGATGGCTTTTATAAAAACGATTTTACATCCAAAAATGTTGATGCCGAAAAAACGGGCGGAGCACGCCTGAAGTTTGCCTGGACACCTTCACAGGCGTTGAAACTGGAATATGCCACTAATCTTGATTATGTGGATCAGGGTGCATTCCCGTACGGACTGTATACTGCCGAAAGTAAGACAGTAGCCAATCCAAATTTCAACGATGCCAGCACCTACCAACGCAAAACCTGGAACAACAGCCTGTCATCCAAATACATTTTTGACAAGATGGTATTGACGGTTTCGCTGGCACACCAGTATTTTGACGATCAGATGAACCTCGATCAGGATTTTTCACCCTTATCCATATTTACTCTGCAGCAAAATCAAAAACAAAACATGCTGAATGGTGAAGCGGTCTTGAAATCAGTTTCAACCGGCAATTACAACTGGCTGATTGGCGTGAACGGTTTTGGAGAAAGGCTCAACACATCGGCTCCCGTGAGTTTCAAAGAAGATGGAATTCGTACCATTCTTCAGCCGGTGTTTACAAAAATCGGACAGACTTCGGGCATGACGATGACAGTGTTAAATCCCACATTTGATATTCCCGGAACTTACAAAACTAAGCGTGACGGTGGAGCCATGTTTCACCAGTCCACCTTCGAAAATCTAATGGTCGAAGGACTGTCATTAACGCTTGGCGCACGTTTAGACATAGAAAAGGTGACGCTGGATTACAATTCGAGTTCGTACCTGGATGTTCAGGCTAAAAGAGGCCCCGTAGTAATGGGTGTACAGCGTGCAACAGCTGAATTAATTGGAACTGCCGATACCACATTCGTCGAATTTCTGCCAAAAGCAGCATTGAAATACGAATGGGACAGAATGAATTTTGTGTACGGGAGTGTATCGCGCGGCTATAAAACCGGCGGATTTAATATTCAGATGATATCCGATCTGATCAGTGACAAACTTAAAAACACCCGTCCGGGAGCTCCGGCACAAGAAACAGATGTGAAACATGCCGTCATGTACCAGCCGGAACAAAGCTGGAACTATGAGGCCGGAATTCAAAATACCTTTCTGGATAGAAAACTGCGTACATCGCTCACGCTCTTTTATATGGATATCAAAGGACTTCAACTCACCGAATTTGTAACCAGCGGTGCAGGAAGAAAACTCACCAATGCGGGAACGGCTGTGAGCAAAGGGCTGGAGGTTTCGGCCGATATGAAACTGACCCCCGAATTGAACGCCGGACTGAGCTACGGATATGCGCACGCATCGTTCAAAAACTATACACAGGTGGAAACAGTGAACGGACAATCTGTTGAAGTGGATTACTCCGGCAAATTTGTACCCTACGCACCGCAGCATACCGCCAATGTGTACCTGAATTACACCAAGAAACTGGAAAACTCGTTTATTACGGAACTGTATGGAACACTCTCATACAGTGGTATTGGTAAAATTTACTGGCAGGATTCAAATGAGATATCCGAAGATTTCTACAGCCTGGCCGATGCGGTAGTGGGTGTAAAGAAGAATGCCTTCGGACTCGAATTGTGGGGTAAAAATCTGTTGAATACTTCATATAATGCCTTCTATTTTGAGTCGTTCGGCAATAAGTTTTTCCAGCAGGGCAAACCCCTGCAGGTAGGAGCAAGACTTACGCTGGAAATCTGAGCATAAAACAAAGACAAATAAAAGCCAACCGGCAATACGTGTGAAAGCGCGTATTGCCGGTTGACTTTTTAAATAATTCAACCGGAACAATTTTTACATAAATTAAAATTTTCTGTTATTGAAATGAAGCAAAGCGGACGACTTAGAACGAATGAAAAGTTATTTTCTTCACGGTTGATTTAAGATATCATACCGGGAAAAACTAATCTGATTACTTCTTCAAACTCCCATACATCTCTTCAGCAGCCTTGCGGGCGGCTCCGGGAGCACCGAGTTTCAGACTGATATCCTGATAGTTTTTGAGCATTTGGGAGCGGTAGATGTTGTCGTAAAGTAATTTGACGAGTTCATGATGTACGGTGGCGGGGGTAAAATGATGCGCCAACAGTTCTTTTACAACTTCTTTGCCTGCTATCAGGTTGACCAGCGAGACGAATTTTGTTTTGATAACCAGTGGCTTGATCAGCATGGCAAGGCGTCCGAAAGCCACTTTGTACACAACAACCTGAGGAGTGCTTATCAGCGCTGTCTCGAGTGTAGCTGTTCCGGAATTGACTACAGCAGCCTGAGCATGGGTGAGTAATTCGTAGGTCTGATTAAATACGACATGAATGTTTTTACTCCCGATAAATTGTCGATAGAAATCGGGTTCGATGCCCGGAGCTCCACTTATAACGGTTTGATAATCGGGGAGACGGCTGGCAGCTTCCAGCATAACGGGCAGGCAGCCTTTTATTTCCTGTTTACGGCTTCCGGCCAATAAAGCAATGATTGGTTTTTCGGGAAGAGCGTTTTTACTGCAGAATTCAGTCACAGTTTGCTCCTGATTAGGGCGACTGGCTACACTATCCACACACGGATTGCCCACATAAGTCACTTCGTAATTATGTTTCCGGTAGAACTCCGTTTCGAAGGGCAGAATGGTAAACATCCTGTCCACATACTTTTTTATCTCCTTTATCCGGAATTCTTTCCAGGCCCAGATCTTCGGAGAGATGTAGTAGTAAACGGGAATATTAAGCGTCTCTTTGGCAAATTTCGCAATCCGCAGGTTAAATGATGGGTAATCTATCAAAATCAATACGTCGGGACGAAACTCAGCGATGGCTTTTTTACAGTCATCCATGTTGTCGAGTACTTTTCGGGCATTTTTCAGGACTTCCAAAAATCCCATAAACGCCATATCGCGGTAATGCTTCACCAATCGGCCACCCTGAGCCGCCATCAGATCACCACCGAGAAAACAGAACTCAGCCTCAGCGTCAATCTTTTTCAGTTCACGCATCAGATTGGAAGCATGCAAATCGCCCGAAGCTTCACCGGCAATGAGGAAATAGGAGGGCCCCCCACCCCCCGAAGGTAAGGAAGAAGCCCCCCTAAATCCCCCCGAGGGGGGGATTTTTGGATTTGTTGATACTTGTTGATTTGTGATAATATCTTGGTTTTTATTCATTACTCTTTTTTCTTTAAGTCCCCCTTTGGGGGATTTAGGGGGCTTATCCCTTTGGGGGGCAGGGGGCCATTACATCATCATCAACGCCCCAATCAAATAAGGCATTGCTCCCATCATCATTCCTATTCCCAACCTGAGACTGTCCTGTTTGTAAAAAATAAATACGCCCACCAAATTCAGCATGATGGAAAGCAATAGTAGTTTTCCAAGCATGGCACTTGGGTAGAGCTGCTTCAGTATCTCAATGAATGTCAGATCGGCAGGGTAAAACCGGTTCAGGTAAATCCATAAAAAACCGATTGGCATCAATAACCCGGGTATAAATCCGTAGAGAAAATGATCAAACTTTTTCATTATGTACAGAACTGGAATTTAATGAATTGAAATGCGAAATAGCAGTAAGCTAAAACGTCAGATTATAACTTCCAGCTTTTAATTCTCTCAATCATCCTGTGAGCAGTCATATCCGTAGTTGTGGGAACCACCGAAACATAGCCGTTAGCCAGCGCCCATTCATCGGTATCCTCAGCATCGGGTTCGTGATTCTCGAAGTTACCGGTCAGCCAGTAATAATCGTGTCCAACGGGATCGGTTCTTCGGGCAAATTCCTTGACCCACACCCCGTTGCACTGGCGTGTGATGCGGGTACCCAGTATTTCGCCAACCGGAGCATTCACGTTAAGGCAAATATTTTCGGGCAAGCCGTTTTTCAGGGTTTCGCGGGCTATTTGGAGGATATAGGGCTCGAATGTGGTGAAATCGGCTTCGTGGGCGTGATCACACAGCGAAAATCCGATGGATGCAACTCCGTGCTGGCATCCTTCCAGTACCGCACCCATGGTACCCGAGTAAATCACATTGATAGCCGAATTAGAGCCATGATTTATGCCCGCAACAACCAGATCGGGGTTCTGGTCAATGATATCGTTGAAAGCCAGTTTTACGCAGTCGGTAGGAGTGCCGTTGCACGAATAGATGGTCAGTCCGTCGCTGCTTTCAAGCAGTCGGTATCGCACAGGCGTATGTACCGTGATGGCATTCGATTGTCCGGAACGCGGTCCGTCGGGTGCCACAACAATTACATTCCCGATTTGCTTCATCAGCCGGATCAGTACCCGAATGCCCGGAGCATTGACGCCGTCATCGTTTGTTATTAATATAGTAGGTTTCATACGTTAGCAAATAGAAATTAGAAGTCAGAAATTAGAAATTAGAAGTCAGAAATTAGAAATTAGAAATCAGAAATTTGTAAACAATTGAACACTGAACATTAAACATTAAACGTTAGACATTAAACATTAAACGTTAGAAATTAAACATTAAACGTCAAACTTATTAAGAACGTTTCAGTTTTAATACAGTTAATTCTAAAAATACAGTGCTGAGCACCAAAAAATAGATCACGTCACTCGAGTCGATTACTCCGCGGCTGATGGATTTATAGTGTGCGTGAATGCCGAGATTTTCGATGAACTGCATTTTCGTTCCACCACTCACAAAGCCGGTGAGCAGATCAAATCCATAGTAAAAAAAGAAACAAAGTACCAAAGCAAAAATAAAAGCAATGATTTGATTTTTTGTCAGTGACGATGTAAAGGTGCCGATAGCTGTATAAACGGCTGCCAGAAAAATCAGTCCGATAAACGATCCCCAAAACTGACCGGCATCCACATTCCCGATAGGCTCGGCCAGGTAGCTCACGGTATAGAAATAGATTAATGTCGGGATTAATGCCAGTACGACCAGTATTGTTCCGGCAAAATATTTTCCCAACACAATTTGTCGGGTTGTCAGTGGTTTGGTGATGATCAGTTCCCAGGTTCCGGTTTGCTTTTCTTCGGCAAAAAACCGCATGGTGATAGCCGGACAAAGCATCAGAAACAGCCACGGAGCCAGGTAAAACAGTCCGTCGGTATTGGCATATCCGGCTTCCAGAATGTTGAATTCACCGGGAATGACCCACAAAAACAGCCCGGTAAGCAACAAAAATATTCCGATAACAATATATCCGGTGGCACTGCTGAAAAAGCTGCGGAGTTCTTTTTTTAAGACAGATAACATTTACTGAGACAATTTTTCTTAAATTTGCGATGTCAAAGATAGCAAATTTTATTCTAAAAGCTGTATTATACACCCTGCATGAACCTGAAAAAAACGCTACGAATATTCTTTCTGTCACTTTTTCTGGCACATACCGCTGCTGCTCAGAATTCCGAGAATTACACTTTCAAAGGGGAATTTATTTACGGCACAATAATTAAACACACCGACCACCTTAAAAACATAGTAAAAGGACCTGTGATGGGTGGTGAGGTAGCCGTGGAATGGCAGTCGGCCGACGGATGGCACCGGTATTTTAACTATCCATACCTGGGTGTGGGTGCTGCATATCTCAATTTGGGTAACCCCGATACACTCGGAAATGCCCTGGCAATTTACCCATACATCAATTTCCCCATCGTCCGCACCGGACGGTTTTCGGTCAATTTCAAAGCCGGAGCCGGACTAAGTTATGTCACCAAAACATTTGCTGATTTCAGAGAAAACGTGATGAGAGTTTCAAGTGATCCTCTTTTTCTCGATTATAAAAAAAGTAATGCAGCTATCGGATCACCGCTGAATGTATATTTTGCAGCAGGTTTTAATGCGGATGTCCCCCTGTCTGATAACCTGAGTTTTACGGCTGAATACGGTTGGAATCATATTTCCAACGGAATGATCAAAGCGCCCAACTCAGGTATCAATATGCTCAATGCATTTATCGGCCTGAAATATACACCAAACTTCGATGCCCGTCGAAATGAATACCTAAGGTATTTTTATGCTCCGGATTTGCCACGCGATATTACCTGTGAAATTACTGTTTCGGGTGGATTGCGGCAACGATATATGCGAGACGGAAGTGTAGGATAATGGAAAACATTTGCAATATCATCTCTTGCTGCAGGGGTGTATAAGCCACTTACAAATTTTTACCGAATGGGTATTGGTGGTGATTTCTTCTATGATGGTGTTTATACTACCGGATTAAGTTCAGGTTATAAACGGGAATACATAACAGTAAATGAGTTGAAAAATAAACTTCGATTTGGCATTTCATGGCAGAATGAACTGATTATGGGACGATTTACCGCTGGAATTCATGCCGGTGTTTACCTGTTCAATCCTGTTAAAAATCTTGAACCGTTTGAATCTCCTTCCAACAAAGGCATTATCTACTCCTATGATCCTGAAAAAGAGGTGGGTTGGTTTTACACCCGCGTTTCGGGAAAATACCTGCTAACCAAACACATTTACGCATCTATCGGGCTTAAAACCCACCTTCAAAAGGCCGAATTTATAGAGTGGGGGCTGGGGTACAGGTTTTAAAAGTACAAAAGCCGTTTTTCAGCGGCTTTTGTTTTACTCTTCATATTTCAACCCATCAAGCATCAGCGGGATGTCGCTTTCGGGTATTCCGTTGGATATCAGTGTGTTTTTATCCTGAAGAAATAAGGTGTTAAATTGCGTCCAGTTGTTGCTGAGCAGTTGCAGGCATTGTTTGTAGTGACCTACTGCCTTTTGTTGCTTGTTCAGACACCATTCTAGATGACCGGCTTTGCAGTAATCGTCGGCAGTCAGATTTTTGGTTTCCAGCAGCAGGGTGGCAAAATATTTAGCCTGAGCCGGATTTTTGGCAATAAACGAACAATGCATTATTTCGCGGATAATCTTGTGATTGTCCGGGTATTCCTCATGTAATTTCATCAGTTCACGCAGGGCTTCCTCCGTTTTTCGGAGTTCTTTCAGGCAACTAACAATCTGAAGTTTTATCGAAAGCTGGTCGGGTTTTATAAAGTTGGTATGCCGGTAAATTTCCAGCGCTTTTTCCGCATTACCCATCAGCCGGTAACAAAGTGCAATTTTCCGGTTGGTCCAAAAATCGTCGGGTTGTATAAGGTCTGCCTTTTTGTAGGCATCTAATGCCTCCATAAGTCGGGAGGTCTGCTGATAGGCATAACCCATTTTCTGATACAATGCTGCCGAAATTTCCCCTTCTTTATTAATTTCTTCAAACAATTCGAGTGCCTGCGGATAAAGTTTTTTTGTGAAATAGTATTCTGCGATGTTGGATTTCAGGGTGTCGTCAATGGACAGCAAATCAAACAAATACGTTTTGTGCATGATGAGTGAGGTGGAAAACATATCGGTAAAGTCCCCGTGATGCGGATTGAGTTTGAAAAACCGGAATAAATCCTGCACATAATGTTTCGATATGTTTTTTGCCTGAACATTCGGCGAGTGAAGGGCTTCGTCCTTGCTGATCTCTTCCATTTGCTCGGCGGCTTCGCCGAATGACTGTTTCATCATGCTGCGCTGGAGTTCCGGCATTTGCAATACGCTCAGACAGAAGGAATAACGGTCGGAATTGCACATCACATTTGAACTCAGAAAAGCCGTTATCAGTGATTTTTGCTCCGTAGCGAAAAGTGGTCGTACCGCCAGGTTTTCGGTATCAAAAGGCATAAACCAGTTGGGAAAATCGGAAAAAAACGGAAATGATTTGAGCATGGCAAAGGTACTCATATATACATCGGCGCCTTCCATCTGCATTTCGGCAAATTCCTGAATTTTATCCGACGCACCCGATTTTTCTATCATTTCCTCCCACTGGGGGTTTATTTCGCCCCATTCATCCAGGTTCATCAGGTTTTCGGGATTTAGACCTTCGTCCATAAGTGGTCGAAGCTTCATCAGTTCCGGAAAAATCTCTTCCTGAAGTTTCTTTGAAACCTGCTCGGTTTCGGAGGTGGCTATTATTTGAATGATTATATTCTGAAGTTGTTCGGTGATAACGGTATCGTCAGCCAGCAATACCAGCCGGTTGCGGATAGCCGGAAAATAGGGCAGAAAGCGGTTGTACTTAGCCAGTACGAAACAAAGTCCGGTGAGCGCCCGTTGGCGTGCATACACATCGGTCGAAGTGCAGGCATCCAGCAGCATCAGTATCTTGTTTTCATCAAAATGGCGCCACAGATTCAAGGTCAGAGCGGAAACAAGCATCGATTTGGCTACCGAATCGGTGCTGGCATCGTCCATCACGTAGCGGTAAAGCTCCATTATTTCGAGTGAATCGTAGTTGGATTTCAGCCAGAAATAATTGAACAAATAGTGGATGGCAGATTCAAAAAGAAGCTGTATCTGATTTTCGCGCTGGGTGTCAATCGTTTCGGCATCGCCGAGTTCGACCAGGTCTTCCATTCTCATCAGCCCTTTTTTAAGTTCGGAGTAGGCTGGCTGGGGAGTAAAAGGGAAATATCTCTTTTGGGTAAATTCAAAATTGGATGAGTCGCGGGTGAGCAAATCTTCACGTAAATTAGAAATCTGTACAAACAATCGGGCAATGAGTTTATTGTACACAGTTTTTCGTTCCGGGTCATTTATACCCTTCAGAAAGTACTGCAACATATACCGGTAGCTTTGTTGCATATTCTGGAGGCTGTCCCTGTACACAGGCGACTGTAGCTCGTTGCTCAGTTCGGTTGTTTTGTCGAACGCATTTTTCAGATTCCCCTGCGACAGGTAAGCCAGCGCTTGTTTGTAAGTGCTGTGAATTTCATTAGGTGTCATGTTTTTTTTTACACGATTGCGAAAAAGAAATACTACTGATGCTTAAGCCACCGGGATTTAATAAAAAACATTAACCCAATTTACTTATTCTCCGGAGTTTTTCTTCGTCAATTAATTTGATTTTTCGTCCGTCCATAGCTATGAGCGATTCGTTGACAAAGTTTGCCAGCGTGCGTATAGCATTGGCAGTGGTCATATTGGAATGATTTGCCAGATCTTCACGCGAAAGATAAATGCTGATGGTTGCCCCGTCCTCTTCCAGACCATAGTTGTCTTTAAGAAATAACAAAGACTCTGCCAAACGTCCGCGAATGTGTTTTTGTGTCAAATTGACAGTTCGGGCATCGGACTCTGCCAAATCAAATGACAATTCTTCCAGAAAGCGGTAACAAAAGGCATTATTATGACGGAGAATTGACAGGAAAATATCTCCACTAATCAAATAAATCGTAGAATCTTCAAAAGCCGTTACCGTTGTGCTGTTCACTTCGTTGGCTATGATAGCTCTATACCCGAAATGTTCACCGGGTTTGAGCATACGCACTATTTGTGCGCGGTTGCCAAAACCATTTTTATACACCTTCACTTTTCCTTCGGCTAATATCATCAGGTGAGTTGGCTCATCACCTTCGCACTGTATCACTTCATTTTTTTTGTATTTATGAAGGGTATAGGTGTTCAGAATAAAGTTCCGTTCGTCGGGAGTAAGTACATCCCAGAATGATAAAAC
Source organism: uncultured Paludibacter sp. (assembly GCA_937870645.1). Lineage (GTDB taxonomy): Bacteria > Bacteroidota > Bacteroidia > Bacteroidales > Paludibacteraceae > UPXZ01. Next base: position 14,103 of record CALMZF010000385.1, read on the forward strand.
GTCTTCTATCGGACGAAGTAATGAAATTTGTTTTTTTGTCATCGCAATTAAGAGATATGTTAGAAAACAATGTTCTTTAGCACAAATTTAAGGAAAAATTTCAAAAAATATTTCTTTAAGGGGGAAAATCTGATTATTTGTGAATATTTAGCCAATATTTAACTTTGTATCTTACCGATTTTAGGTATATTAATAATTGAACTATTCCGGTTTTTGTTTTATTTTTTTTAGAATTGACCGCTCAACTAATAGAAAAAATAAATTACTTTTACATGAATTAAAAAAATGAATTATTGTGAGAAAAATAAAAAATTATATCATAGTTATTTTGCTGACAATTAGTGGTTTGTCGGCTGTAAATGCACAGGGCATTACGCTCAGCGACTCGGCTACCCTCAGCCTGATAACCTGCTCGCCGGGGCCTCAGATTTACGCCCTTTTCGGACATACCGCCATTCGGCTTGTTGACCCTACCAGGGGATTGGACATTGTATTCAACTACGGTATGTTCAATTTCAACAAACCGAATTTCTATCTGAAATTTATTCAGGGTGCTACTGATTATGAACTGGGGGCGTATGAAACTAAATATTTTTTGCCCGAATACAGGGAAAGAAATTCATCGGTTACGGAGCAGATGCTCAATCTCACCACAGTCGAGAAACAACAACTTGCCGATGCATTATTTGTCAACTATCAACCGGAAAACCGCGAATATCGCTACAATTTTGTGTACGACAATTGCTCCACCCGACCACGTGATAAAATTCTGTCGGTAATTAAGGATAAAGTGGTGTACGACTATGTGAGTGAACCTCAGACATTTCGCAACTGGGTGGGAACTTACACCGGTGAAAATACCTGGGCTAAATTTGGCATCGACATGTTGCTCGGCCGCGAAGCCGATGAACTGTCTACCCGCTGGTCATCCATGTTTTTACCCGAAGTATTGTGCCGCGAATTTGGTGCGGTGAAAATTATTGCCCACGATGGTACCACACGATCACTGGTAAATGCTGAAAAAATTATTGTTCCCCGACAGGATAGCATCGTTAAAACCAATTTTTTACAACTACCAATTACCGTTACGCTGACTGTTTTGCTTCTCGGAGTGTTCCTGATTTTTTATGAGAAAAGAAGAAAAAAATACTTCAAAATAATTGATAGTGTGCTGCTTATCGTTAGCGGACTGGCCGGTGTTATCATTTTTTACCTGATGTTTTTCTCAGTTCATCCGCTTGTTCATTCCAATTTTAATCTGCTGTGGTGCAATCCGTTGAATGTGTTGGTGGGACTGTTTCTGTGGAATAGAAAACTGCGTTCAGTGATCAATTATTTTCAGTTGGCCAATGTGCTGCTTTTCTTTGGTGCCCTGTTGGTATTTGTACTGTCTGTTCAGGCACTTAATGTAGCATTCATACCCTTGATTGTGTTGCTGCTGGTGCGGTCGGTTAACTGGATCATGAAAAAAAGTAAACAATTGAAAAAGTTATAATTTCGATTGAAATTAGTTGTGAAATAAAGCTAATAAGTAATATTAAAAATCGGGTTACAACATCTTGTAACCCGATTTTTTGTTCTTCGATAAAACTATTTCTGTTTATACCCCTGTTCGTGTACCGAACTCACGGAGCGTCCTGAAGGATCGGCCATCTTTTTGAATGCTTCATCCCATTCAAGTGCTATCGGTGTACTGCAAGCTACCGACTTAACCGAAGGTACGCAGAGTGCGGCACTATCAGATGGGAAAAGTTCGCTGTAAATGCTGCGGTAATGATATTCTTCCTTGGTCATGGGTGGCTGTATCGGAAAGCGCGTTGCCACATTCTCCATTTGCTCGTCGGTTACTTTTTCTGAAGCAATCTCTTTCAATGTGTCAATCCAGTTGTAACCAACACCGTCGGAGAACTGCTCTTTCTGACGCCAGGCGATTTCTGACGGTAAGTAATTCTCAAAGGCCTGCCTCAGAATATGTTTCTCAATTTTACCATTACCTGCCATTTTGTCAGTCGGATTTAACCGCATGGCCACGTCCATAAATTCTTTGTCGAGAAACGGTACACGTCCTTCCACACCCCACGATGCCAGTGACTTGTTGGCACGCAGGCAATCGTAAAGATGAAGTTTGCTAAGCTTGCGAACGGTTTCCTTGTGAAATTCCTCCGCATTGGGCGCTTTGTGGAAATACAGGTATCCGCCGAATATTTCGTCGGCTCCTTCGCCCGAAAGCACCATTTTCACACCCATGGATTTGATGTAACGGGAGAGGAGATACATCGGTGTACTGGCCCGGACGGTGGTAACATCATACGTTTCAATATGATAAATTACATCGCGGATGGCGTCCAGTCCTTCCTGTACGGTGAAATTAATTTCATGATGCACCGAACCGATATGTTCTGCCACTTTGCGGGCTGCTGCCAGATCAGGTGAACCTTCCAGACCGATGGCAAAAGAGTGAAGCTGAGGCCACCACGCATCTTCTGTGTTACCGCTTTCAATACGCCTGGCGGCAAATTTTTTGGCCACAGCCGAAATAATGGAACTGTCGAGACCACCCGAAAGCAATACTCCATATGGTACATCAGACATCAACTGACGTTCCACAGCATCCTCCAGTGCCTGACGAAGTTCATCCACGCTCGAAGTATTATCTTTCACATTATCATATTCCATCCAGTCGCGACTGTACCACTGCGTGGGTTTGCCATCCGGACTGTAATAATATTGACCCGGCAGAAATTCTTCAATTTTCTCGCAATAACCTTCGAGCGCTTTTAGTTCGGATGCCACATAAAAAGCACCGTCTTTGTCCCGGCCCTGATATAGCGGAATAATACCGATATGGTCACGACCTATCAGAAACCGGTTGTTTTCAATATCATACAAGGCAAAAGCAAAAATTCCGTTCAGGTCTTCCAGAAAAGCGGGACCTTTCTCCCGATAAAGTGCCAGAATGACTTCACAATCTGATTGTGTGAGAAATTCATACTTTCCCTCGAATTGTTTTCGAATTTCACGATGGTTGTAAATTTCTCCATTCACTGCCAGTACCAGTTTCCCGTCTTTGCTGTAAAGCGGTTGTCTGCCTGAACGCGGATCAACGATTGCCAGACGCTCGTGAGCCAGAATGGCGTTGTCATTCGCGAAAATTCCCGACCAGTCCGGACCGCGGTGACGGATGGTTTTCGACATTTGAAGTACCTGCGGACGCAATACCTCAATGGGTTGTTTTATATTAAATGTACATACTATTCCACACATAATGAAAAAAGCCCCCCAGCCCCCTGAAGGGGGAGTTTTGGGCGTGTTTTAAGTCTGATTAATTTTGCGTTGAATTTTGAGATTTATTATAATCAATTGATATTGAACGATTATAAACCTTCGGTAAAATAGTTGTGCTTAATTTTCAGATGAAAATTTTTGCACTCAAAGAACTCCCCCTTTAGGGGGTAGGGGGGCCGCCCAGTTTCTTATGAATATCTTCGGCCACGTTGCGACCCGAAGCAATGGCACGAACTACCAGACTGGCACCCACGGCTGCATCGCCCGCAGCAAATACTTTTGCCACGCTGCTTTGATTTTGGCGGTCAACAGCCACATTCCCACGTGCATCTAAATTTACACCCAGTTCGGTGAGCAATCCTTCGTGTACAGGATGAACAAATCCCAAGGCTAAAAACACTAAATCAGCCTTGATTATTTCGGTTTTACCGGTTGGTATCATTGTAAACCGACCGCTTTCGTCTTTTTTCCATTCCACTTTTTCTACCACCACTTCCTCCAACTGTCCGTTATTACCTTTGAATTCCACCGTATTCAGTGACCATTTTCGCTCGCAACCTTCGAGATGTGAACTGGATGTTTTCAGAATGTTGGGATAATAAGGCCAGGGAGTTTCGGGATTTTTACCTGCCGGAGGTTTCGGCAGAATTTCAATCTGTGTAACTTTAACCGCACCCTGACGCAATGAGGTACCCACGCAGTCGGAACCTGTATCACCGCCGCCGATCACCAGAACGTGTTTGTCTTTGGCAGT
>CALMZF010000386.1 GCA_937870645.1 uncultured Paludibacter sp.
ATTGTTATTTTCCTGGTAACCACAGAATTTGCATTTATACGTCAGGCGTTCTGTGCCGGCATGAACGTATGTGGGAGCTACTATCATTCGTTTCGAATCCAGAATAAATGCCTTCGTATTGCATTTGGGGCAGGTTTCATACTGGCTCTTTTTATCCAGCGTGAAGATGGCCTCTTCCTTGCAGTTTTCACATACAAACACATCGTAATCCACCGCTTTCAGTTCTTCTTCCAGTTTTTGTGAAAGGTGCAGGTGTGCATCATCTTCTTTTTCCGAAAGAATATGCATCTGACTTCCACAGGCTTTGCAAGGAATGGGAGCACAGCGCACACGCGTCATCTGGCTGCGGCCGTATAGGTAGGAGGGTAACACGGTGAGTGGAACGGGTAATAAAAAAATCAGGTACAGTGAACTGGCAAAGAAAAGTATAAGTCCCAGCAGAATGACCGGAAGATAAAGTCCCACCATCGAAGCTACCGAATTGTTGTTTTCGCGGATCACTTTGTAGCGCGAAAGATTGGTAGAGAGCGTGTTGTTTCTGAGTGTTTGAGACGTGATGCTGCGAGTCCACAGGAAAGTGAGCAAAGCCAGCAAAATATAACCCGCCAGTGCAAACGGGAGCACTTCATTCCAGTTGAACGCGGGCGCTGGAGTTTCTTCAGATACGGGCTCCTTGTTGATAGCCGAAATTATGCCATTGACACCCGCCAGCATGCCGGCATCGTAGTTGCCATTTCTGAATTCGGGCACCATTACAGTCGATTGTATTCTTTTGGCAATAGCATCGGGGATGACGCCTTCCAACCCGTAGCCGGTTTCAAATCGAACTTTTTTCTGGTCCAGTACAAAGAGAACAAGCAGTCCGTTATCCTCTTTTTCTTTGCCAATGCGCCATTTGTCGAACAGGCTCCAGGCAAAATTATCAATCACATCAAATCCGATGGAGTTGAGAACAACCACAGCAACCTGAGCGCCATTGTTCAGTGACAGACTATCTAATTTTGCATTTAATGTGTTAACGGTGCTTTCGCTCAATATTCCGTCGGGATTGCTCACGAAGTGATGTGCATTCGCCGTTATGGGATTGGGAACACTTTCTACGGTATATTCCTGAGCCCAAAGGGTACCCAGCCACAGACCGAGAAGGACGAAAAGAATTAACCGTTTCATTTCATTTTTTAATAGACAGAATTAACCAGTTCAACCTTAAAAATAAGTGTGGAATAGGGTGGAATGCTCGTTCCTGAGCCATCTGCACCATAACCAAGATCCCAGGGGATATAAAATTCGAAAATATCACCGGTATGCATTTTTATGATTCCTTCCTTCCAGCCGTCAATCATTTGTGATAAATAATTCTGATATTCATCACTCTGGTCAAAAATGGAGTCGTTAATCAGTTTGCCCTCATAATTTACATTGATATAGCTGCTCGAATTTGCTTTGCGGTCATTGGGATTGCCCTTACGAATGATTTTGTAGCACAATCCCGATTCGGTTACCGTGAAACCGGGATCATTTTTATGCTTTTCGAGCCATTTTTCATTCAGTACTTTCCAGTCAATGTATTTGTCCTCTTTTTCGCAGGATGTAAATAGCATGGAAATAAGTGAAATCACCACTATAAAAAGTATGTTTTTAGTGAATTTGGTTGTCATTTTTTATGTATGTTGTTTATTTTGATTTATTCTGTAACTTTCTGAAAATGATTTTTTTGCAAATCGGGGCATTTTTCTGTG
>CALMZF010000387.1 GCA_937870645.1 uncultured Paludibacter sp.
TCTATTCCACCTTTCCCCGGAATGAAATGGACTGGCGGGAAGTATCCATAACATCCAGATCTGCGTTTCCATTTTCCCAGATATTCAGCAATAACAAAATTTCGTTTCGCTGATCGCGGATACGAATATTTACAATCCAGTTGCCCGCTTTCTTTCCGGGATTAATACGGTAATCAAAGTCCTTACTGAGAAATTTTATACCGCCTCCGGTTAAATCAGCCGGTGCTTCGTATGCTACTCCAAAATAGGGGAGAAATGCCTCTACGGTATCTTTCGAAATTTTCAAATCATACGTAGAGGTAAGATATCGCGGTTGAAAATTGCCCCTGGGAACTACAAAACTGGCAATAAACCGATAGTTCTGAGATTGAATCTTTTCGCGCAGTATTTTTTGCTGTTGCTGCTCTTCGGCTGTTTGCCGGGTGCTGCCGCAAGAAATAAATCCAATAACAAGGGTTACTGTAAACAATATGAAAATTGATTTTTTCATAACTTTTTCTCCTTTCTTAATGATGAATTTATATAAATATTACTACAAAATTTATACCTTTTTTCTTTTTTTTATCCAGTCAATTGCCTCACTGATCGCATTTTCCAACTTTTCTGAAATTAACTTCAATGCTTTCACGGCTTTTTCGCCGGAATAAAATTCACTCACCAAAAGCAGCCTTATATTAATGAGGCTTACGTCTGTTTTTACCCCTTTTTTTCTCAGAAAATCTCCTATTCTTCCAATAGATAACAAAATACAGTCAGGCACTTCAAATATTTTTTGCTTATAATTTCCAACTGTTTTTTGCATTTCAAAAAATTCTCTGAAACTCAGGTTTTCGCCGCAAACCAGGTGTTTTTCACCATTATTACCCATCGTAAGCGCATTGCAAGCTGCTTCGGCAACGGTATGGACAGGAACAAAATTTTTACCACCGCGGGGTATGAAAAGGAGCGGTTTGCGGTAACCCATTTTTACCAGCCTGCCTGAACTCATTTTGGTGTCAAATCCGCCAATGAGAAAACAGGAATTGATAATGATAATATGTTTATCCGGCAGTTGCGATGCCTCGAAAAATAACTGCTCAGCAGCTAATTTGCTTTGGGCATAATGTGAACCGGTGAATGGAAACTGAATGGGAGAGTGCTCGTTCGACGGATTTTCTGATGTTCCGTAACCTATTGTATTGGAGGAGCTTATAAAAACGACACGGTTGATGCCAAGCTCATTGCAGACACGCAGCACATTGGCCGATCCGCTCACGTTCACCTTTTCGTAATCGGAATAATGCAGCAAATTGGTAGCAGTAACGGCGGCCGCATGAATGACAGCATCGCAAGCTTCAGCGGCTTTTTTCAAGGTTTCATAATCGGTAAAATCACCTGCAAAAACCTCAACTTGCTCTAAATCAAAGTAAATATTCGCAGTGCTGCGCACAATAATGCTGACCTGTTCGTGGCGTTCGAGCAGCTCCATCACCACATGATGACCGAGCAGACCATTGGCTCCTGTTACTAAAATTTTCATTGAAAGTGAATAAATTGCCGATAACCAACTGATAAGATGTTGACATTCTCAGAACAAAAATACGGATTATTTCCCTGAAAATAAGTAATTTTGCGGTTATAATCACTAAATTCTATTTCAAAAAAAATATGAAAACCATACTACTTACAGGCGGAAGCGCCGGCATAGGTCTTGCAACGGCTGAATTACTCATGAATAAAGGATACAGGGTCTATTCGTGCTCCAGACGGGGCGGGGGAGAGGCTCAAAAATCGGATGCGGCCGGCGAAATAATTCCGCTCATGCTGGATGTGAACGATGAGGCGAGCGTAAAAGCAGCCGTTGAGCAAATAATGGGAGAAAACGACGAATTGTACGCAGTTATCAGCAACGCGGGAAACGGTATAGCCGGAGCCATTGAAGATACGAGCTCCGAAGAAGCCAAAGAGCAGCTGGAAACCAATTTTTTTGGTTCGGTAAAAGTTATTCAGGCTTGTCTGCCCGTTTTCAGAAGTCAGGGGCATGGCAAAATTATTGTTACAACTTCAGTGGCCGGGGTTATTCCCATTCCGTTTCAGGCATTTTACAGTGCCGGAAAAGCAGCCCTGCAGATATTTACAGAAGCACTGGCCATGGAAGTAAAACCCTTTGGCATTCAATGCTGTACGGTGCTCCCGGGCGATACAAAAACCGATTTTACGAAATCCAGAAAATTCACTCAGGCTTCCGAAAATGAAAAATCTGCATATTATAAACGGATGAAAACCGGAGTGAAGAAAATGGAACACGACGAACAACACGGGATGAAACCCGAAGCCATTGCCCGCGACATTGTGAAACAAATTGAACGTAAAAAAATGAAACCGCGCGTTATTCCCGGTTTTCAGTACAAAGCAATTTGTGTATTAAATGGCTTGTTTCCAGCATCATGGCGGCTCAAACTAATCAGTATAGTATATTCCTGACAGCCCCCTAAATCCCCCTAAGGGGGACTTATAGAGTAAGTCTGATATAGTATTAAAAGATTGTTGAAAACTTAATGAAAACTCTTGAAAGAAATATTACAACTTGATTTGGAAATTCAAAACTTACTGTGTAATGCAAATGAATTTTTAAAATCCAAATTAGTTAGCATAAATTTTAAAGAAAGATTTGAACGCAAAAATGATGAGTTATCAGTCAAAGTATTGAAAAAAAATACGAACAAACAGGTTTTCAACAGCCTGTTGATAATGTTCATAAAAATCTGTAAGACAGAAACATTTCCAGATTGAGTTTGTTGAAAGTATATATTGAATTTCTTAATAACTTAAAAAGCAAATTTTCAAGCAGATTTTTTTCAACCATATCAACAGCCCATCATTATCATTAAAAAGTTATTTTAAAAAATTAAAAAGATTATAATAATATAGTTTTGAAAATTGTAACCGAAAAATGGAAAAACAAAATTTAATAGACGAAATAAACCGGCTCAGAAAAGAGAAAAATGCTGTTATCATGGCGCACTATTACCAAACTGCTGATATTCAGGATATAGCTGATGTAGTGGGCGACAGCCTGGCATTGGCACAACGGGCTGCCAAGACCGATGCTGATATCATTGTTCTGTGCGGCGTGCATTTTATGGGTGAAACGGCCAAAATTCTTTCACCGGATAAAAAAGTGTTGATACCCGATGCCGATGCCGGATGTTCGCTTGCCGACAGTTGTCCGGCCGATAAATTTGAAGAATTTGTGAAAGCACATCCCGATCATACCGTTATCTCGTATGTAAATACCACAGCCGCCGTAAAAGCGCTCACCGATGTGGTGGTGACTTCTACCAATGCCAAAAAGATTGTGGATCAGTTTCCGCATGATGCAAAGCTGATTTTTGGTCCGGATAAAAACCTTGGAAATTACATCAACAGCGTCACAGGACGTAATATGCTGCTTTGGGATGGAGCCTGCCATGTTCACGAACAGTTTTCGCTCGAAAAACTGCTTGATTTGAAAAAGGAAAATCCCGATGCAGAAATAGTAGCTCACCCCGAATGTAAAAGTGTAATTTTGAAAATGGCCGATTATGTAGGTTCAACACAGGGTTTACTGAATTATGTGACCAAATCTTATAAAATGAAATTTTTGGTAGTAACCGAAAGCGGCATTTTGCATCAGATGACCAAAGCCAATCCGGATAAAACGTTCATTCCGGTTCCACCCGAACTGGAAGGAAAAACCTGTGCCTGCAACGAATGTGTATTTATGCGGATGAATACGATGGAGAAACTCTATTTATGTTTACGCGACGAAAAACCTGAAATACTGATAGAGGAAGAATTGCGTGAAAAGGCTGTGAAACCGATTTTGAGGATGCTGGAAATGTCTTAAGATACTAATTGCACGAATTAAGGCGAATTACACGAATTTTTTATGATGAAATTACATTTTAGAGGAAATAAATTGATAGAAATAGTTATTTATTCCCTTGCAATAAGCATTGGAATAGTTATACTGCTTTTCACCGGGCATACTTTTTGGTATGTGTTGCCCTATATTTTACTGGAAGGAGTGATACTTTATTTTTTATTGAAATTTCATTATCTTGTTGAAAATCATGTGATTAAAATAAAGTATGCCTTTTATACATGTAAAGAAATTCCTATACTCTCTATCTATAAAATCATTATTCAGGACAAGCAAAAAGGCGAACCGGAAAATTCGCCTCATCGGTTGGAAATTTATTATGGATTGAACAAAAAACAAGTAATTCAACCTGTGGAAACGGTCAGTTTTATAGAAAATATCGAACGGGAAAATCCCGGAATTGAAATTATATAGAATTTATATTTGATTTTAGTGAAAGTAATTCACTGAATATGATTGAATTTGGTGAATATAATTCAC
>CALMZF010000388.1 GCA_937870645.1 uncultured Paludibacter sp.
ATACTACGGCATTGAAAGGATACAAATCGATTTTTCTGAAAGATACAGTGGCCAATAAAACCATCAAACTGAGCGACAGCATCACTCACTATCCGTTCACAGCAGCAAATAAAGGAAAATTCGTCAGACGATTTTTATTGAAAGCAAATGCCGAAAACAAAGTCAATGAAAGCCTCGATTCCACACTTGTAAGAGCTTTCACAACCGGTAATATCCTGAATATACAAAACCGAACGGATGAAATCATGACATATATATTGCACGATTCGGCTGGCTTACAACTTGTTAACGGTACTGTTGAGCCATATTCCATGACTACACCGGATATAACATTTTATCCAGGGATTTACTTCGTACTAATAAAAACGAACAATTTCAATAAAGCGGAAAAAGTAATCATCAGGTAAAAAAGACGCTAAATACCCTTTAATGAGCAACTTCTCAACAGGTTGCTCTTTTTATTTCTATGCATCCATCGATACTTATCCGGATATTTTTTGTATAATTGTACCACTTATCAAATTCTATGGAGCGATGAAAGCACTTATTACTGTTATTATCACACTATTATGCAGTTCTGTTTTTGGCCAGGAAAAAACAACCCTCCGGGTTATAAATACAGATACAGCGCAAACAATTCCGGTATTGGCCTGGTACAGCATACCCGAACCATTTACTACTGCCGAACGGTTTGGTGAACTGGCCGAAACGGGCATCAATCTCCATTTCTCATACTATACCAGTGCCAATGCGGCACAAAAAGCACTGGATCTGGCCGAAAAATACCATTTGAAAGTCATTGTATCATGTCCCGAACTGGAAACCGAAACCGAAAACACAGTGCAACGATTTAAGAACCATCCGGCACTGGCAGGATATTTTCTACACGATGAGCCAATTACTACCCAATTTAAAAAAATCAGTGATTGGGTAAAACGAATACAGGCGATTGACAGTACCCATTTCTGTTACATCAATCTCTTTCCCAACGATGTAGTGCCCCGTAAACTGAAAGCATCGGGGTATAGGAATTATATCAACCGGTTTCTTCGTGAAGTCCCCGTCCGCTTTCTGTCTTTCGATCATTATCCAGTCATGGGTGAAACATTACGACCTATTTGGTATGAAAATCTTGAAATCATTGCAGATGCCTCCCGAAAATTCAAGCTGCCTTTCTGGGCATTTGCACTCACCACGGCTCACGATTATTATCCGGTGCCCGATATGGCAGAACTGCGACTTCAGGTTTACAGCAACCTGGCTTATGGCGCTCAGGGTATTCAGTATTTTACCTATTGGACTCCTCCGGCGGGCGATTATGATTTTCATGATGGGCCCATCACCCCCGACGGCCTACGAACCCCGGCTTACGAACTTATCAAAGCCATGAATGCAGAAATAAGAGGATACTCGGATGTGTTTCTGGGCGCCAGGGTACTTACGGTTCGACACACCGGCACAACTATTCCCCGGGGAACAAAACGACTGACCACCCTGCCCGCTCCCTTCACTAAACTGGTGACAGGTGAAACAGGTGCTGTAATTTCAGTAATGCAAAAGGGTGATAAAAAATATTTGATGATGGTCAACCGCAATTTTCTGAGTACGCTGGAGTTACGGATAGAATTTAAGTCAGAATCGGTGAAGCAGGTATTAAAAAATGGCGAAACCAAGCTTTTACCTTCGGGATTATCCAGCTTTTTGTTAGATCCCGGCGATGCCATAGTATTAAATTATGAATAATATTTTCCCATATTCCTTCAAAATCAGCTTATTTATGTTACTGTTGAAATATTTTAACTTATTGGTGATACATATTTTCTTAATTTTGAGGTATACTCTACATATTGGATTAAAAACTTCCAAAATCAAATCAAATCAAGCCGTTTATTTTTTAGCACACTGCTAATGTTTACAATAATTCAAAATTTGGAATAATAATCGTCAATTACGGACTTTCATTGCACCAATAGTTTTTTTCCTATTCCGATACGTATCCTCCCTGTTAAGAATAATTAACTCATAATTTTCCTATTTGAAGTCATATGAACTAATATGAACACGATATTTTAATTTAATTTTATTTTATTTGTATAAATAATTTTTCCAATAAGAAAAGGCCTTATTTCTCAGTATTTTTTTCGCATTGAAATTGTATTGTAATAGCAACATTTTAATGTAATAGTTCATAATTCTCTGTTTGTTTAACATTTTAAATTTG
>CALMZF010000389.1 GCA_937870645.1 uncultured Paludibacter sp.
AAATTATGTGGATAAAATGTTACGAGAGGTAAATGAACTGGTAGAAAAAACTATAGAAAAGGAAAATGTGATATTGCAGGTGGTAAATGAGAAAATAGGCAAATAATGCCATTTCTTGAACCCGAAATTTACTACATTTGCATCAGTAAGAAAAAATAAATTATGGCGAAAACAAAATCTGTTTACGTTTGTCAGAATTGCGGAGTAAGTTCGCCCAAATGGATAGGCCGATGTCCTTCCTGTGGAGAATGGAATTCATTTGTGGAAGAAATTGTAAACAAGGAACCCGCAATAAAAACCCAGATTGCCGGTTTTGAAACAACGGTGCAGAAACCCGTGCTGATTACAGATGTGGAAACTACAGTCGAATCGCGCATTGATACCAACAATAACGAGCTCAACCGGGTACTTGGGGGTGGTTTGGTCAACGGATCGCTGGTGTTGATAGGCGGTGAGCCCGGAATTGGCAAATCGACTCTGGTTTTGCAGGTGGTTCTGAACCTGAAAGATAAACGAACGCTGTATGTATCGGGTGAGGAAAGTGTGAATCAGCTCAAACTGCGGGCTGAACGGTTGAAATTTAAAAATCCAGATTGTTATATTGTCAGCGAAACCTCTTTGGAGCAGGTATTTGTACATGTCCAAAATGTAAAGCCGGATTTAGTCATCATCGACTCCATTCAGACAATCACCACCGAAAATATAGAATCATCGCCCGGAAGTGTTTCGCAGGTGCGCGAATGCACTGCTGCACTGCTCAAATTCTGCAAAACTTCAGCCATTCCGGTGCTTCTTATCGGACATATCAATAAAGAGGGAAGCATTGCCGGACCAAAAGTTCTCGAACACATTGTAGATACCGTATTGCAGTTCGAGGGCGATCAACATTATATGTACCGCATTCTCCGACCTATTAAAAATCGCTTTGGGAGTACTTCGGAATTGGGAATATTTGAAATGCAGCAAAGCGGACTACGTGAAGTGAGTAACCCATCGGAGCTGCTGCTCACCCAGAATCACGAAGGACTGAGCGGAGTGGCCATTGCCTCGGCTATAGAAGGTATTCGTCCGTTTCTTATTGAGGTGCAGTCGCTGGTAAGTTCGGCTGCTTATGGCATTCCACAGCGCTCAAGTACCGGTTTTGATCTCCGCCGACTCAACATGTTGCTTGCCGTATTGGAGAAAAGGGCAGGTTTCAAACTATCGCAAAAAGATGTATTTATGAATCTGGCCGGTGGTATCAAAGTAAATGACCCTGCCATCGACCTGGCTGTAATTTCAGCAATTCTTTCATCCAGTCTTGATCTTGCACTTGAAACACACGTTTGTATGGCCGGTGAAGTGGGGCTTTCGGGCGAAATCCGTCCCATCAACCGCATAGAGCAACGAATTCACGAGGCAGAAAAACTGGGATTTAAGAAAATGATTATACCTAACACCAATTTAAAAAGTTTAGATTTGAAAAAAATAAACATTGAACTAATCCAGGTTCGAAAGGTGGAAGAAGCATTCAGGGTGTTGTTTAAAAAATAGCAGTATTGAAATTAGTTTTCGTGTTTAATTGAAATTTTCAAATTTTATTTTGTTAATATCAAAAAAAGAACTTATCTTTGCATCCGCTTTCAGGACAAAGTGTAGGGGCGTTTAGCTCAGCTGGTTCAGAGCACTCCGATACATCGGAGGGGTCGGCGGTTCGAATCCTAAATGCACAAAGAGTTCATTACATTACGGGCGTTTAGCTCAGCTGGTTCAGAGCACTCCGATACATCGGAGGGGTCGGCGGTTCGAATCCTAAATGCACAAAGAGTTCATTACATTACGGGCGTTTAGCTCAGCTGGTTCAGAGCACTCCGATACATCGGAGGGGTCGGCGGTTCGAATCCTAAATGCACAAAGAGTTCATTACATTACGGGCGTTTAGCTCAGCTGGTTCAGAGCACTCCGATACATCGGAGGGGTCGGCGGT
>CALMZF010000390.1 GCA_937870645.1 uncultured Paludibacter sp.
CCTTATGATAGCCCGCCATCATGCCTAAATTATATACACCTGCAAGAATTCCCATGGGCAGAAATGCACGCATGCCTCCGGCAATATAAAATCCGTTATTACCAAAACAAGTGCCCATGGATGCTTTATAAACAATCACTGAACCCAGCTGTATGCCACCGGGGACATCAAGAATGAGCGTTCCTCTGAGTTCCTTGGCTTTAAAGTCGAAACAAGTCGTAACCGTACCGAACGAAGTATTACCGGAAACTTTCATTTCGTCGGAGTTGGCACTTACATCGCCCAGCACTTCAAAATTTACTTTGGTCGGCGACATGTTGTCAGCGGTTTTCTCGTTTCCGGTCATTTCTCCACTGTACTTCAGGGTAGTCCAGTCGTTGTTTTCCACCGTCATGCCACCGGATTCTATTTTCAAACTGAATCCTTCATTCGATGTTTTTGGTTTTTCAATATCATCCGGTTCATTTTCGGCAAGTTGCGTAATCCAGTCTTTCTGCAGCATAACTTCGTAAGCAGGAGTTCCGCTGTTTCGTGCATAGAATGTTGCCGGCAATGGATTGAAAGTCAGGTCGGGTTTTTCCAACACGCGTCCTTCTATGGTAACCAGGTTATTGTCAATGGTGATTTTTTTCTTCTTAGCTTCGAAATGGACAAATCCTTTTGCTTCAAAATCGGTAGAAACTTTTTCAAACGTTGGGTTCGAATTCGGATCATCCCATTTGGCGGTTAATAGAATATCGCTCATGCGGGGCGCTCCGGTATGTAATTGGCCTGATACATTGATATAATTTGGTCCGTTGAATAAGGTAAGCGGTTCGAATCGTGCCACTTTATTGCCAAAAAGAAGAGGTTTATCGGGTTTTTGCATCATCTGCACTATCATTTCGTTGTTGCTCAAAATTTCGATATAATTCAAATCAATTCTATAATTATCCGGCAAACCTTTCAGTTTCGGCAGTGTTGCCACTTTTGTGTCGCCCGAACCCAGGAGACTGAAATTCCAGTGTGGCATCATGTCGGTACCGACCTTGTATTCGTAATTGAGCTGAGGTTTTTTACCGCTTGCTATGGTTAACGGGAATTTTCCACCGGCTAAACTGAGATTTTTCAAATTTGCTCTCATGATAAACATATCGTTGCGGAGTACGAACGTATCTACCGGAATATCAATAATATCTGTTTTGATCAAACTGTTGTGACTTAAAATGCCGCCTTCTTTGGTACTGAACGTCCATTCGCGCACTTCGAGTGTCCACTTCTCGAGTTTTAACTGAATGGGTGAAGCTGAAGAAGCTGCATCAACCTTGTTCTCATCAAGTATGATATTGGGTATTACCACCCTGAAATTCTCGGGTTGCGCATTGGCAATATGACAGCTAAGCGTAGTATTCAAGTGTATTTTTCCGCTTTCGTCGATATAGCTCTTCTTCGGGTCGGCTTTGGCAGTAAAGTTAATCAGCTTAAATTCAATGGAATCTGCTTTATTATCGCATAAGTAATACACCGGTCTTGGCTGTTGCTTGTAAGTCGAAATTTTTGTGCTGATTCCCTTAAGGTATTTATTGGCGTCGTTGTACGATCTGTCGATCGATTCGGTTTCGGTGAAGGCGCTTGTGGCTACACTCACTTTATTATCTATTTTCGAATTGTTCAGGCGTGCCAGATAAAACTTACTTCCCTTAAAATCGAGATAACTGCTCGGGTAATTGAACGAGTTATCCTCAATTTGCAAATAACCGTCGAGTTTTCCCAAATCATTATCGCGGGTAATCTCCAGCGGTTTGGTATTATAGGATTTGGGCACATTATTGGTCGATAATTTTACGTTGTATTTATCGATGTACGATAATTTCAGTTCAGTTATTCCGGGTATTTTCACCATGTTTTCGTGAACTACTGCATAACCTGAATTATCGGCAGCGGTTTTAATATCAAACAATACATCTTCGACACGAAGTACCTTGTTAATTTCATTCAGTTTAAAGTCGCTGATGGCTTCGGTCCAGTGTACCAACCCTGTAACCTTAATTTGCGAGGGATTTATGGAAGTAATTTTTTCGACCGTTAGCGGGAACCCATACAGTTTATTGACCAGTGCACCACTGTATGAAGTGAGATTTAAATCCAACTGTGCGCTGCCGTTTTTGATATCAGCCTGTTGTTTGTCGCCCGATACGGTAAATGTGGTGTCGATGGTTGCAATTACATTGATTTTCTGATTGTTAACCGGAACACCCTTCAACGTATATTTACCCGAAGCATCGGTATATGCCACTACCAGGTTGGCATCGTTGGTAACTTCACCTGTGGGAGAATTAGAAGGAGTAAGATTAGGATTGTACTGATAATTTCCGCTATTGCCCTGCGGTTGTTGGATTGCAACTTGTGAGGCATTTGTGTTTGTATTAATGGATTGAGCATTTTGCTGAAAAGCATAATTTACCGCAGCAACCGAAGCGGAGCTGTTCTGAACTTCCAGATAAACACGGGCGTTTTTCACCGGTTTTCCGTCGAGTTTCACTGTGCCGGTTACTTCGCTTCCTTTTTCAAGAATAACATCAACGGATACAAAATCGCGCGTTTCCTCATTTTTCAAATTCAGAGTTTTTGGAATGTAACCCTGACCCTGCGGTCCGTTAATCACAAATGTATAATTGTTGATTGATACATTTTCAAATTTGAATTGTGCTTTACCATATTGATCGGTAGTAACAATCCAGTCTCCGAGTTTGATTCTGGCATCTTTCACTCTTACGTTTTGAATAACATTCTGTATGCCGGTTTTGGTAAACACATTCAATTGTATGCGGTGTTTTCGGCGGTAAAGATTAATATTCCCCAGGTCGATAAGCTGCTTTGTTTCGTCGGCTTTGGTAAGTACGAGCGTGTCGCCAAACCAGGCTACATCCTTCGGGATGATTTTGATTTTCACACCGGCTTTTGGCGCTATCGGGATTGTAAATATGCCTTTGTCCACAGCATTTATATCATACACTTTTCCGGAGTCAACCTGAATATACGAAGGTACAAAAACCGGATTATCTACGTTGGCAGCACCCGGAGTGTATTCAAATGCATCGGCATTGAGCAATTTCCCCGTAACTGTGGCAGTTGGGAAAAGTGTAAGAATCGGGGCGTTTTGAGTGCCTTTTTTATTCAAAACTACTTTATACGATGACTGATTTCCGAAAGTATAACCATCGGCTGATGCCGAAAAGTAAACCGGATCAGAAGAATTTATATCGTCTTTAAATATGAAAAAATTTTTGGTTTGATTTTCATCTACCAGAAATTCGGCATAACCATATTTATCAACTGCCTTAGAATTGTAATAATTGGGTTTAGGTTTCGATTCGTCTTTCGATAAAATTACGCGTGTGTTTCTGTCGGATGTTAACGGTTTGTTACTGCCCGATTCGCGCACCAGTGCCAAAACCCTGCTTTTCAGCGGAGTTAATTTTAAAGAAACACTCACAACCGGTATTTGCGGATTAGCCCAATCGGTGGTGTTATCAGTAAATTCAGTGATTTTTTCTGTTTTTTCACCAAACGATTTTCCGGCGGTGTTTACAGTACTCGACGATTGAACCAGGTAGTTACTGTATTCCGACTGGAGCAAAGCGGTGAGATTATTCACTCCAAAATCGTATTGAGCAGGTTGACCGGGAAGTACGACACCCTTCGGTATTTGTTTCACCAGCTGCGAAGGCCAGAGTTGTTCAAATTTTGGCAAATTGGTGTTATCCCCGATATATTCGGGACTGATTAGTTCCTTGAACAGATATTTTCCGTCCCCTTCGCCCAATGGCAAATTGGCTGGTTTCTCGTATTTTCTGTATAATGTTACCTGTATATTACCATTAAGTGGATCGTTTGTGTCGTTATCATAAGTTTTTGCAATCACCTTAAATTCTTTCACATAATGGGTAATATCTTTAGGTGTGGTCATGCTTTCGAAAGGCTGAATTTCAATAACTTCCCTCGATGGATAGTAATAATCCGATTTATCGCCATCAATAACAATCCGGAACTGCCGCTTGAACATATTATAATTTGTCGTTGTGGTGGAATTCCCGGGAGTTGGTTCCCCTGCCGGTGAGGCTGATGATGGATTGGGGCCGTGAACTATCTCCTCAGCCACCGGAGCAAACATCATTCCTCCACTGGCAGCAGCGCCTGCTTTGTTGCCCGCTTTGTTCCCTTTTAATCCATTCACTTCGAAGGTTTGTGATGTTTGATCGAAACTTAGCCCGGTATTTCCATTTAGTGAATTCTGACTGTTGGAAAAGCCATCTTTAAACTGATTAATCGGATCAACGATATCACCACCGGATATTTTTCCTTTTATTTCATCTTCAAGCGATACTCCTGTAATGGGCGGTTTGCTGCTTCCCGAGCTGTGTGTCACCGATCCGGAACCCAAATCACCTTTTTTATTCAAATTGACAACTTCTATCGAGAAATTCCCTTCGTCATCAGTAATCCCTTCGGCCATGGTGGCATACTGATCGACCAGTGGTATAACCTGATCGGAATTATTCGGAACAAATGCAGTATATTCCCACTTTCCACCCATACCGAAATTAGGCGTTTGTGAGTTTTTCACAGCGCCGATTGATACATTTTTATCATCTACATAATCGACCATGACCCGAAAATGGGTATTGGCCAACGGTCGTTTCACACTGTTTTTGTCCGATTTCCAGACATAAAACAACCGGCCCTTAATGAGCGATGTAGGTGGAGTGCAGGAGGTGATGGAATAATTTGCCTTCACTGTTCGAAAATAAGCATCATCAGTTTCAGTATTTTGTGGCAGTGGCAGATAAAATGGTTTTTCTTCGGCTACAAATTTACCAGAATCGACAAAGTTCGTTGTTGAATATCCTTGCGTTAATTGTTGAATGGCATTGGCAATTAAATTGCTGTTTTCCACCGTCAGACCGGAAAAATCATTGATTTGAGAATTGCTGCTTCCTGAAAATTTTAATCCGGTTTGTTTTTCTACACCATATGGATTAAGAAACTCTTTGAGATTTTTGACGGCTAATATATAATACTCTTCTGCTATCTTATTGGTCGATAGCAAATTATTGAACGTTACGTAGGTGCTGTCCTTTTCTTTAACGGTTGTACCGAGTGCCACCACTGTGATATTCGACAGTTTATTTTTATTGATACTGCCCGATTTTGTAATATTACCTTCGTAAACCGGTATGTTTTCCTGCTTGTATTTTCTGTAAAGTACCACCGGTATTCCTTCGGCTATGGTGTCTTTTCCTTCAGTGTCTTCTCCTGCTGTATATATGTACGATTGTTGATTATCAACAGCCTGATTGCTCGAGTTTGTAAATAAATTATCTTTATCGGTTAATGAAACAGTTAATCCCTTTTCATCCCTGACCAGCCTGTAGGATTTAAACTCCTTCCGTACATTCAGTTTCAGCTGATAGGCATACGTTTTTGCAGTCAGATATCCGAGGTTCACTGCTGAATCTTTCCTGCTTACCGGCACGGTTTTAATTCCAAAATCCTTATCCACGTAGTAACTGTTGGCTAACCTGATGCGGTAGCTGATAGAATCGGTGTCGAAGTATTTTTGGGGAACAGCCAGAACGGTGCTTATTTTTCCCATACTGTCGGTTTTGAAAACAGCAGAAGTGATTTTTACATAATTTATTCCGCCAATATTTTCCGCCGGCAGGCTGTTAAATAATTTACTGTTATCAGCACCTGTAATATTTGCCGCTGTGGCAGAATTTTGCCTTTTGAATGCTTCTACGGTCACTTCTGAATTGATAACCGGAAAAATTTCAGGATTATTTTTAAACCCGTAATTTACTGTGGCTATCAAGGGAATTTTATACGTTGGTGTTTCGTCGGCAATTTTCATAAAAATAAAATCGGGACTTACCAGTGAAATTACCTCTTTGTTTTTCGAATCGAAAGCTTTGAGCGTTGCCCTGTAGATATCGTTACTGACAAAACCGGCAGCCATAGCCTGCGAATCGGTAAGCTGAATGAAGTTTTTAATCATTCCGGTACTGTCAATTTTCAGGAATTCAGCATTATAGGCAAAAACTGCATTGTTTTTGTTCTGACTTTTTACCCGTTCGATGTTGATGGAGTATTTTTTCAAATCCTTTTGCTGAATAATTTCCTTATCGGCTACTGTAACCGTGTCTTTATTTTTGGTTTTCAGCCAGCACCAGTTCAGCAACAGATCATTTTCATTGTTCACTTTCAGGGTGTCGGGTTGCCCGTTTACAGGTTTTTCGGGATTTAGAAAAACTATATTCTCTGCCAGGCCGGGTTTTATGATTACAGGAGGTCTCTTATTTCCGACGGACATTCCCTTATACATAAACTGAACGGGTTCACTTTTACCTTCATTTTTGATGTATGCATTTCGTGTGATACCTGTAACCTGCAGCACATACACAGAGCCGGTGTCGAGTTTTATTCCGCTTGCCAAATCTATGGGAAAACTGGTTGTTTTGATATTCGATTTTTCGAGTACCACCTGTGTCGAGTAGTTGATAGCATCGTAAGGACTAACTCCCGGAAGCAGTTTGACCATTCTGAGCCGATACGTAATTCCCTGAACATAAGGCGTAACCTGCGACCACGTAACATTTACATACTGGGGCGTTTTTTCAGTTTCACTCATGTTGTTGAGCGGTGTAATAATTTGTGGAGGCTCACTGTGAGCAATGAACATCGAACGACAGGTTTCGGCAAGCAATGTATTCGTGTCGTAATTTTTCAGTTTGATACAAAGATTATAAGTGCCTTCGGGCATGGCCTGATTGGTGATGATATCACCGGTGCTGATGCCCGTCATCACCAGATCGTTGGATGTACCGTTGCCGAAAATATTCCGAAGTTGAGTGCCTGTGAGCGTTGTCGGTATGTTGGGCAGTAAAGCGATGGGCGTTCCTGGTCGAAAATCATCTTTCACCTCCATCGAGATACTTCCGTCGTCTTTGCGCAGTGAAGCGGTCAGATACACTTTGGCGGGTACATTGTTTGTCGGATTGATATACGTGAGGGTCACAATAGACTTTGTACTATTGGTGGTATATCCGATATAATCGCGATAAAAAGGGGAATAGGGAGGCAGCAGATTTAGGTTGATACTGAACTGCTGAGAAAACAAAAAACCTGAGCTGAGGAACAGAAGTCCAATCAGCAGCTTGTTACGAAAGGTGTTTAAGGTTTTCATCGGTTGGGGTGTCTTTATTAAAAATTATATTGATACGAAATCATCAGCCTGTTCTGCTGAAAATCACTCAAATTGTAAATGCCGTTGGCAGGGGAATACAGGTAGTTATAACCGATACTTATGGTATTCCTTTTCAGGAAATTGTAATTTCCGTTCAAATCTATGGAAACAGTGGTGCCATTGCTTACCCCATCCAGTGTGTTGAACAACAGGGTATTGTTGTTCGACAGAGTCAATGAATTGCCAAAAAGGGCCTTGCTCACACCGGCATTGAAGCCATAGCTTTGAAGTGTGTTCTGCGATGTGACAGCATTGTTGAAATTCAGTCCGGTATTAATATTCCATCCGCCCCTGAAAATTAAAAATGTATTGTTGAGAGTGGCGTAGGTGTTTTTAATGTCGTTGGAAATACCTCCGATTTGACTGTTGCGCATACCGGTGAAACTTGTTACTAATGATGTGATGTTGGATATTTTATCTGTGCTGAACAGGTAGCGGGGCGACAAGGTCAACGAACTGCTTTTTTGTGCCGACTGGATGGAGTCTGCAGTCTGTGCTTTTGCT
Source organism: uncultured Paludibacter sp. (assembly GCA_937870645.1). Lineage (GTDB taxonomy): Bacteria > Bacteroidota > Bacteroidia > Bacteroidales > Paludibacteraceae > UPXZ01. The sequence continues at coordinate 7,790 of CALMZF010000390.1, forward strand.
TTCTGCTGGCTTATGTCACTGCCGTTGTAGTTGAGGTCAATGCCCCAGTGGTCCGAAATCTGATACGACACCGATGAATTCAGCATGAGGCGTTTGGTGGTCAGTTGTTTGTATCGGTTCAGATTGTCGGATTGGTACTGGAGCAGGTTTGTAAATCTTAATTTCTGTTTCAGCATACTCCACGATGGCTGAATTGATATCAGGTTCAGGTCGGTCAGAAATGAATTGATACCCATGCTTCTGAAGTAGGGTTGAGCTCTTTTGTATGACCCCGACAGGTTGAAATTGGGGTAACTGATATTGATGTTGGTTTCTGCAGCCCACTGAGCCTGAGTGGTTAGCCTTACGGGTATGATTTTATTAATCACACTGAGGTATTGAAAATCTGATTTAACCAATTCTTCATTCGTGTCGTAGGTGTAAATGCTTGCAGCTCCGTTAAACCCGAAAGTGAAGTGTTTCAGAAATCGTTGAAAGATATTCACTCCCAATACCACATTTTCTTCGGGCTTCAGGTCCCGGTTATCAGTCGGGGTGCTGAGACTTTTCACGTTGTCGTATCCCTTGAATAATATGAAGTCCACAAAATTGGTGGGTGTCCCGAAACCTATTTTTCCACCCAAACCAATGCGCGAAAAGGTGGGACGAACGGAGTAGGAGTTGATCCCGTTTTCGGTGCTAATGTTCACCGGATAAGCTCCCGGAATATCCTGGCGGAACATCATGGTCGAGTCGACCTGAACCGCTTTGCGCAGCCTGCCGCCAAAAAATCCAAGCCGTAGTTTCCTGTAATTTACATCCATGCCTCCACCAAACAAAGTCTGACCGGATACAGTAAACGGCGAGTAGGAGTATTGCCGGTAGCCTGCATGCAGCGTTATCCACTTATAATGCGGACTGAAACCAAACTGATTGAACGAATGGCTGAGATTGACTTTTCCATTGGTGAACACGGCTGTCACCGGAATGCTTATCCCATAAATACTCAGATTGAGACTGAGGTTGGCACCCCAGAATACAGGCATGGGAATGCGGTTGCTGTCGCTGGAACTGGTGGAAGTGTAGTTGAGACCAAACCCGCCGGTAATTGCAAATGGTTTTTGCTTCGCAATGTTTTCAATATCCTGGGCGGTGGCAATGCTGTTCATCAATAACAAACAAACAGACAAGAACAGAGTCTTGCACTTAAGATTGCAGTACATAAAATCGTCAGCTAAGAAAATACAAGATCAAAAAATACCCGTATTAGTACAATTATGTACAAGTTTAAGATAATCAGATGATTATAGAGCTTATTCCCAACAATGACAACTAGAAAAACTATTTTTTACAAATGTATTAATTATTGTGGAAACATGTTTTTTTTGGACTTGTTTTTTTGAAAAAATAATCAAAATTCGTAAACAATGCCATTCTGCTTTTAATTAAATTTTGTAATGGAGCTGTTTTCCTTTTAATTTTGTAACGCTGAACATAGTTTCAGCCGGGATGAATAGGTAATCTATCACTTTTAATAAGTCCAAAAGCTCTACAACTGATTTTAATGAAACAGTCCCGTGCCTGACGATTAATCAGATACGGGACTGTTTGTAGAGATTTAATTGTTTTAATGGTTATCCGCATAGTGTCCTAATCCTGAATTTCGGGCTGATAGCCCGACTTATTTCAGCCCCACCCAACGGGTGGGGTAAATAATAAGAACCAGGAAATGGCGGGCTGAAAGCCCGGCATTAATATTAAATTGCCCTTACAGGACGCCACTGTGATTTTTCAATTCATTAACCCAAGGCGTTTCCGCCAGCGTTCAA
>CALMZF010000391.1 GCA_937870645.1 uncultured Paludibacter sp.
CACTTTTTTATAAAAATATTGAAAAAGAAGGGATTGTCCTATGAGTTTAAGCGATGAAGAAAGAGATGCCATTGTATCTTTAAAAATTCAGAAAGCAAAAGAAACGCTGGTGCAGGCTGAAGGTATAGCCGGGCTTGGTTTCTGGAATGCTGTAGTTAATCGTTTGTATTATGCTTGTTATTAAATGACTACGGCATTACTTATCTACAATAATCATTCAGCACAAACGCATTCGGGTGTTATACGTCTTTTTGGGCTCCATTTTGTGTCAAAAAATCTCATTTCAAAAGAATTATCCAAATTTTACACGAAACTCTTTGAATTAAGACAAACAGGTGATTATGATGATTTATATAATCTGACTGAGGAAGATGTAAAACCTCTTCTTGAACCGGCAAAATCTTTTTTTGCAGCAATAGAAAAACTGATAACTAAGTAATGAGAAACAAGTATGTAAACTTAGTTTGACGTTTTCTCCCACCGATTATTAGGTACTTCGTCATACTAATAAAAAAAGTCTCCTGACTTTTTTTCTAGTAAAATTAATTTCCGTAAATCATTTTATTATGGCTACCCATAAAAAAAGAAACTGGATTATTATCCTTTCAATTATAACTATCGTTTTTGCTGCGTTGCTGGCGCTTCCTTTTGCTTTCCGGGGAAAAATAATGGAAATTACCAAACGCGAACTCAACAAACAGCTCACTGCGGAGGTCAACTTCAGCACACTCAGGCTTAGTTTTCTTCGCAATTTTCCTAATGCATCGGTTACGCTGAAAGATTTCACTGTTATCGGAACCGGCGATTTCGCCAAAGACACCCTCCTCTTCAGCCGCGATGTCAACCTGGTCATCAACCTGAAAAGCATCTTTGGCGACACAGGCTATGAGGTTAACCGCCTGCAGTTGACCGACAACAAAGTGCTGGCTCACATCCTGAAAGATGGCCGCGCCAACTGGGATATTATGAAAGTTGATTCAACGGCCGCACCCGATACCACAGCCATGCAATTCAATTTCAAGCTGAAAGAGGTAGTGGTTACCCGTGCTGATGTGCGGTATGCTGACGACGAAGGCGATGTAGCTGCCGATGTCAGAAACCTGAATTTCAACCTCCACGGCGACCTCACGGCCGATAGCAGCCTGCTTACAACCACCCTCAATGCCGATACGCTCAATTTCTGGAACGAAGGCACTCAATATGCTCACAATATGAAGGTGGAACTGGCGGCCGATATCAATGCCAACCTCAACGCCGACCGCTACGCCTTTGCCAATAACCAGATAAAGCTCAATGCGGTTCCCTTTGCCCTCATTGGCTGGGTGCAGCTTATCGACAGCGGTTACGACATGGACCTGACCCTCGATGCACGTAAAGTGGATTTCAAAGCCATTCTCTCGCTGGTGCCTGCCATCTATTCCACCTCCTTCGATAAGCTGAAAGCTGCCGGTAAAGTGGATATGAGCGGTTTTATCAAAGGGAAAATGGAGGGCGACTCCTACCCTGCTTTCGACCTCGCCCTTGCTGTGACCGATGGCTGGTTTCAGTACCCTTCCCTCCCCAAATCTGTGAATGATATTCAGCTCAACGCCCGTCTTACCGGCAAGGAAGGCACTCTGGACAATACAGTTGTTGATTTTTCGAAATTCTCCTTCAACCTGGGCGGAAACCCATTCACCATGCAGGGACGCATTGCCACACCCGTCTCCGACCCGGATATGACGCTGAAGGCAGTCGGCAAACTGGATTTGGGGATGATTAAAGAGGTCTATCCGCTCGAAAAAGGAACCACCCTAAATGGATTGCTGAACATGAATGTAAATATGGCCGGTAAAATGTCCTGGTTCGAGAACAATCTCTTCGAAAAGTTCCGCTTCGGGGGCACAGTCAATGTACAGAATATGCTGCTGCGAATGAAAGACCTGGAGCAGGATGTAGCCATCAGTGGGGCTAACCTCACCTTCAGCGATCGCTACCTCAACCTGGCTGACCTGAAGATGAAAATCGGACGCAACGACCTCACCGGCAGCGGACGGGCGGAGAATTATATGGCCTACGCCCTGCGCGATAAAACGCTGAAAGGCAATTTTGCCGTAAAATCTTCCTACTTCAATCTCAACGACTTTATGGCTGATGAGACGGATAGCAAAAGTGACAGTTCATCACTTACCGTGGTGAAAATACCCAAAAACCTGGATCTGGCACTCGACGGCACATTCAACGAACTGATCTACGATAAAATGAATTTCCGCAACGCTGCTGCCCTGCTCCAAGTGACTGAGGGCAACCTCAACATTCAGAAAATGAATGTGAATGCCTTTGGAGGCGTAATGGCACTGACCGGAACCTACAGTTCCGCCGATCCGCAGAAACCATTTGTGGATTTCGACCTGGAGATGAAGGACATTTCTTTCAAAGATATCTTCGCACAAGTGCAGGTGCTGAAAACAATAGCTCCGGTATTTGATAAAATTTTCGGTACATTTAACTCCAGTCTGAAAATCAACTCCCTCCTGCAACAGGACATGATGCCGGTACTTGCCACTATTCTCGCCAACGGCTCACTGAATGCCAAAGCGGTGCAGGTCAAAGAAGTAACCGCACTCACCAAGTTGGGCGAAGCCCTGAAAGTTAAAGAACTGGTTAATCTCACCCTGAAAGATCTGGCGCTGATGTTTCAGATTAAAGACGGACGGGTCAACACCAAACCCTTTGCCATCCGGGCAGCCGATATGGAGCTGAAACTGGGCGGAAGTACCGGGCTGGATCAGACCATCGATTACAGTGGAAATGTAAAAATCCCTGAAAAAATGAACCTGGGCAAATTCTCAAACGTTGGTTTTAAAATACTCGGCACATTCAGCAAACCGCAGATACAGCTTGACCTGAAAAATACCCTGACAACCGTAGTAGAGGAAAAAAAAGCAGCGGTGATGCAAAAAGCCGATTCGATGAAGAATGTGGCACTTGACAAGGGACGTGCCGAACGCGAAAAAGCGTTGCAGCAGGCGCAGGCCAAAGCCGATCAGATACTCGAAAAAGCACGTCTTGCAGGTGATAAACTCATTGTGCAGGCACAGGCACAGGGCGACTCACTCATCGCCAAAGCATCCAATCCGGTGATGAAACAAATAGCCCGCAAAGGAGCCGAACAACTGGTAAAAGAAGCCCGCAAACAGGCCGACAATATCAATAAAAAAGCCCGGGAAGAAGCCGATAAGGTACTGCAGGAAGCAACCGAAGCCAGTAAGTTCTGATAAAAAACCCAAGGGCGAAGAGAATGAAATTTATGGCTACTAAAATAGGCGTTTGACATTCTGAGCTTACACTACAAAGATTTGGTGGAAAATTGCAGGGATGACAGAAAAAATCGGGTGGAAGTACTAACGAACTGTTCCATAAAAAAAGTGATGTTCCAAAATAAGGTAGGGCAACGGCATGCTTTCCGAAAGCATAATTGTCATTCCGAACGTAGTGAGGAAACTAAAAAAAGAATTTAATTGTTTCATTGGTTGCGTAACGAAGAAACTAAATACATTTTTTTATATGAAATTACACCTATATTATGTCTATATTCTTACTACGAAAAATAAAACAGTACTCTATACCGGTGTGACCAACGATATAAAACGAAGAGTTTTTGAACACAAATCCGAACTTTACGAGGGATTTACCAAAAAGTATCATGTTCACAAACTGATTTATTATGAGTTGTTTGATTTTATTGATTTGGCAATAGCTCGCGAAAAACAAATAAAGGGTTATTCCAGAGAGAAAAAGACAAAACTAATTGATTCCATGAACCCGGATTGGAAGGAATTGGAGGTGTGATTAGATTCCTCACTGCTAAAACCTACACTTCGTTACAGTTTTCTTGTTCGGAATGACAGGATCACTTTATATGAATTGCCCGTCGATACGGTTTGTGATTACAATTAGGTTTTGAGCACGACGGGTACTGAGAGTTTCGCATCGCTGCCACACAAAAAATGATGCACCAGAAACAGTCGGGCAGCGGAATTTTCTAAAATGAGTGTTTGTCATTCCGAACGTAGTGAGGAATCTAAGAGAACAATGGTAATTATGTCAATGGTAGTATAGGAACTAAATATTTTTTCGGACAATACATATTTTTTTCACATGATATTTCATTATTGTTTTGAACACACATAATAATTATGTCAATCAAGAGTTGAATTTATCAAAAACGACATTGAAATATCAGGGCGATGCCTAATTGTTCAAATTCAATATTTATACTACGAAGAATACAGGGCTACGCCCCTTATTGACTAAATTAAATAGCAGCGTAGCTGTGATATCTTAGTAGATATTGTAAAAAAGATTATTTGAGGGGCGTAGCTCTGATAACTTAATCTAAACCTGAACAGTGTTTTAGATTTAATTCAGAAATTAGAATCACAATAATTTAATTCAAACATTAATTCAAATAAATATCAACAACTAAACATCTTTACATTGCATAGGATTTTTAAGTCAAAATATAATATGAAAAAATTTATTGTACTAACTGGTATCTTATTGGCAGGCATCACAGCATCCCTTCAGGCACAGACCCCGCAGGAAGCCGACACACTATTCAAAACAAAAAAATACACACAGGCTCTTGATGCTTACAAAAAGCTGCTGAAGAGCAAACCGAAAACCGATTTGTACAATTTCCGCTCGGGCCTCTGTGCCATGGAACTGAATGAATACGATCAGGCCATATCTTTTTTCCTCAAAACGGGCGACAAATTTCCACTGAAAAACTATTATCTGGGAGAAATATATTTCGACAGCTACCGGTTCGACGAATCCCTGCTGGCACTCACCACCTATCTTCAGACATTTAATCCCGAAGACACCCAAATCACAGCAGCCCAACGGAAACTGAAACAAGCCGAACTCGGTGCAAAATTTCTGAAACGGGTGGAAGATGTGGTCATTACAGATAGCCTGGTGGTGGATAAAAAGGATTTTCTGAGTAAACTGCCGCTCAGCCCCGACCTGGGAAGCCTCACACAATCCCGCCTTACGCTTCGCAATGGCACTGTAACCGACAAAGTTGAATACATCACCCAACGGGGCGACCGCAGCTGTTTTTCGGACACACTGCGGGGACAATCAGACCTCTTTACAGCCTACAAATTGCTCGACAAATGGGCTCCGGCCGAAAAACTCACCGGCATCAACACACCCGACAATGAAAACTATCCGTTCCTGATGCTCGATGGCGTTACGCTCTATTTCGCTTCCGACGGGGAAGGTTCGCTGGGTGGCTACGATATTTTCGTGACCCGCTTCAATACCACCACCAACTCCTGGCTCGCCCCCGAAAATGCCGGAATGCCTTTCAATTCGCCCTTCAACGACTACATGATGGTCATTGACGAAGTGCGTCACACAGGCTGGTTTGCCTCCGACCGTTATCAACCCGCAGGCAAAGTGGCCATCTATCAGTTTATTCCCAATATGGAGAAAAAAATCATCCGTACCGAGAACCGCGATTCACTCATCCGGTATGCCCGCGCTCAGCAAATCACGCGGACGGGGTTCAACAAGGCAATAAAAACCACTGAGCAGGCTAATCAGACATTTAAACCAACTGCTATATCAACGATAATCATCAATGACACACTCTCCTACTCCGGTACAGATCAGTTTCGCAATCCGGATGCCCGGAAGTCCTACCTGGAGTTGGGGCAGTTGCAGGCTGATGCCGAAACCACAAAATCGCAATTAGATGCTGCCCGAACAAAATACGCCCTTGCTGCCGATGAAAATATAAAGAAAAGTGTGGGTGAAACCATATTGGCGTTAGAACACAGGTTGCGTGAACTGGAGCCGCGGCTTAAAGAACTTACCCTGCGCTGGCGCAATGAAGAAATAAAATTCCTGCAAAACAGTTTGAAAAGTGGAAAATAAGTGTTAACTTTAGACCCAAATTGGTAATAACACATGGAAATAGCGATAGTTGTCATTCTTCTCGTTCTTGGAATAGTATTTCTGTTGCTCGAAATTTTTCTTTTTCCGGGCATTTCAGTTGCAGGTATAGCAGGTGCAGCATTTACCGGAGTAGCCGTCTGGTATGCTTTTTCGCATTTAGGAAATGTGGCAGGCAGCATCACCCTGTTTGGCGGTGTGGTGCTTATGGGCGTGGCAATATGGGCATTTATGAAATCAAAAGCCCTCGACAAAATGTCACTCAGGACCAACGTGACCGGTCGGGTGGATGAAATCGATGAACTGAAAATCAAAGTGGGCGACACAGGCACCACCCTTTCACGACTGGCGCCCATGGGAAAAATCAAAATCAACGGCACCGTCGTCGAAGCCAAAACAGACAACGAATTCCTGGACCCAAACACCGAAGTGATTGTAAAAGAGGTTTACAAAACCAATGT
>CALMZF010000392.1 GCA_937870645.1 uncultured Paludibacter sp.
CTTTCGATTGCGAAATTCGTATTTGCATCCTATCGCTGTCGATATCTTTTACTTTCAGGTTGATTAATTCACTTATCCTCAATCCACCCGAATATATGGTCATTATCAATGCTTTATGTTTAATGTTGGTTATTGATTTTAGTATCGCCGCCACCTCTTCTTCACTCAGTACCTCGGGCAGATATTTCTCTTTTCGGGGTCGCTCTATCAGGTAAATTTTGCGTTTTCCTCCCAGAACACGTTCGTAGTAAAATTTTACCCCGTAGGATTAAAGAAATTTGAAAGTCGGTTGCGTAGATATATTTTACCGCTTCCCGATTTTAAATATTTTTCCCTCCTGGTAGCATCTTGCTGATTTAAGCATCCTTCATAGTAAATTAATTTTATGGGTAATCTTGTTTTTGTTGAATAGACCTTTCCTTCGGAGTGTTCTTGCAATCTCCGTTTGATATCAGATGTATAACCTGTATAGAAATTACCATCTTTCTCACTTAAAAGTACATAAACATAATAGTACATAGCTTTTATTTTAATAATCCAACGGGGTGAATGGCATTGATACTTTGGTTTTGATACGAAGTGGATATTTTTCGCTCATTGACCAAATAACGTAAGAAAGAGATTATTTCTTCCTCCGTTATTTCTTCAGCCTGTTTCTCAGGATAATAATTAATAAATTCCTCAAACAAATCGGTATAAACATTTTGCGTGTTTATACTGTAGCGCAATTCTTTCAGTTTTTCGGTATAGCTTGTCGGGCAGCGGAGGTATCCGGCATGTTTTGGCTGTCGGGGGGTTCCTTCGGTTTTCGAAATGATTTGATAGTCCCATTTCAGTCCGTTGTTTTTTGCTAGCTCACGTGTTTTTTCCGCGTTTTGCTCGTTGTAAGGTATTGTCCAGCAGTTCTCAGCACTGTTCCATCGGCTCAGCGCTATCTTTTTTATTTCTTCAATGAGTGTGCGGTTGTAGGTAAAGTATATCCTTAAAATCCGGTTTTGGATATTATGCACTTTCACCCAGTCTGCCTCCGCCATCGTTGTGTTGGCTTCTGTTATTTTTTCATCGTGCAGTTCGGTAAGGGTAACCGTACGGTTTTGAAAATACGATTTCAGCAGTTCCAGATTTTTACCGTAGTTCGGTATTATCCATTGCCGGTTATTATTATCCCAGTGTACATACCGAAAGGAGGTAAGAAACAGCGTGTCAGTTTCGTTTTTTGGCAACTGCACAAATATGCGTTTCGTTGTGATACTTATATTAATTTCTGCCCGCTTTGTTGTTATGATTGGTGTTATAATGTCGTTTACCTGCTTGTTGCTTACGTTAGGTTTTTTTAGAACAAGTCTTGATTTCCGAATGTCAGCTTCCGAAGATGCATTGTTCAGTTTAGCCCTGTCATTACTCTGCTCAGTATCAAGTTCGGTTGATGTGTTCTGATATTCCACATCGGGGAATAACGTTTTTAATTGATCAAATGCCTCTCTGGTATATGGAATATGCCAGGCTTTCAATGTGCGGCTCCATTTAGCATCGGGTAGTTGTTTTATTTTAGCCACAATTTCATTATCATAACCCACATTAATACAGATACGCCATTCATTTCGGTGAAATATTTTTGATATTATCATTGTGAGGTGTTTTTCAGGTTCGAAAAATATATAAGTAGTTGGTGTTGTTTATTGATATATTTGTTAAACTGGCATTATTTAATGAATTAAAAATGCATAGACCTCTATCCCTCCCGAAGTTTCGGGACCCTTTCTCCAGACCCCTATCGCCCTTCGGGCACTTTCCCCAAAAGGGAAAGGAAAAGGATCTTTTTATTTAATGAAAGGGGACACAGCAGCTCTTTTAATGAGTATCACGCCATTTTCTCACTCGGCAAGTCCCTCTCCCTGGAGAGGGATTTAGGGAGAGGTCGAATTTAAAAAACATATCAATAATACTTATTTATTACTTAAATATGAGTAATTGTAAAAAAAACATCATCAAACCTACAAAATATATTTTTAATCTACAAATAATTATTCAATTAATTTAACGTGTAGTGAGATTTGCAAATATACAGTATGCGCCACCGGTTGCCCCATTCGCCACACAACGGCATACTGTAAAGAAACTATCTCCCCGCAGACTCCGGTTTACACCCCGGGTTGTTAATAGTCTGCCAAACCTGACAAAAATCAGAACAAACCTGACAGTTTTGTCAGGTGTAGAAAGAAAAAGTCAGACATTTTGGCAGAAGTTAACACTGGCACGGTTTTTGTATAGAAATGTAGGGTAAATTAAACAATACTTAAAACAGGCTCAATGAACAACTTGCTAAATCTTCTGACCAGACTGGTACTGACCTTTGTGAAAACAAGGGGTGGCCGGAATGTCGTGTTAGCCGATAGTGCAAATTCACAGCCCGTAAAATCAAGAAACAGGAAGATCCGGTTTGTTAAAAAACAGGACAAGATACCCCTCAAATCGCTTCGTAAAGTCAGGTATTATGAACTCCATGATGAGGTAATCTCCATCGATATCGACAATTATATTTCCGATTTTTCGGATACATTAGACTATCAATACTCTCTATATTCCCGTAAAATCAAAAGCCTGCTATACCAGTTATGTTACAGGCTTTCCAAAAAATATTCAATCGGTATAAAGCGGTGGAATGCTGCCCTGCATGATGCCATCACGCTGCTTTTCGGATTGAGCAATGCTCATCCATCCTACATATTTTTTGCCATTTTTGGCTCATCTTCCTTCCGTATTCAAGCCTGAATTTATTTAATCCGTTCGTGTCCTCCAAATCTTCGGGACGTATACTAAGGCTTGCAGGGTTTGGCCTGCAGCTTAAAACTATATTTTTTCGATTAAATAAATAAATAAATATTACAATTTCACAATGAAAATAAGAACAATAATATACCGTACGAGTAACGAATCTCTTGCGGCAGTTGCATTGCGTGTCATCGACACCATAGAAAAATCTATTTCGGCAGAAGCCAAACAAAGTTTATTATTCTCCCGGTTGATGGAAGTTAATAACCGTTATCAGAGTTCGGTGGAGCCCAACGGCAGTAAAAAAACAGCAGAAGCTATAGAGGCTAAGTTCAAAGAACGGGAAAGACTTTATACCGAATTCTATGATTTGACTTACGGGCTTCAGCGGTCGAGGGTAGCACTTCAGAAGGAAGCAGCACAAAAGGTTTTTCCTGTGCTCAATATGTATGGTAAGTCATTTAAACAAGAGCGAATAGCCGACCAAACGGTACGTTACATTCGTATCATCGAAACGCTGAAGGGAGCAGATTATACCGCTGCTATTGCAGCTCTGAATGCAACGGAGCTCTTTGCTGAACTCTCTGAAGCACAAACAATGTACGAAGACTTGTACCTGGGACGTGGCAACAGGCTATCGCTGAAAGTGCCAACCGTAGAGATGCGCAAAGAAATGAACAATGCCCTCAAGGATATGGTGGACGAAATAGAAATCAATGAAAAAAAATATCCTTCGGAAGCTAACACTGCACTGAAGATAAACATTGAGCAACGTTTCAACGAAGTATATATTCCTGCCTCCGTAGGTAAAAAAGACCGGCAACCGTCAGAAACAGAGACAACAAAACCCTCAGAAACACTGGTATCGTAATACCGTTCTGATCGATGTTCATTAAATGAGACTCCGCAGGATGGCCTGCGGAGTTTTTTTTGTGGATACTTCAGCCCGTTTATGCAAACCGGACTATGATTTTTAGTCCGCATTATCCTGAAAATGTAGGATGATAATTCATATCGGAATGAACATCACAGTCGCTTTCTTTCGGTTCTTTCAGGTCTTTTTTTTCGGTGATATGAAAATAATACATTTTCCTGTTTGCACAGTTTCCCGGACAGTCTCCTTTTATAGGAAATTTACATTGTAATTTGTATTTGACTAATCATGTGCTCACGGACGGTCATTGTAATTTGTATTTGACTAATCATGTG
>CALMZF010000393.1 GCA_937870645.1 uncultured Paludibacter sp.
AATTTACGGACTATTACCTCACGAATATATAACATTTTTCGCTTCAAATGGTTTGTAAATACTGTGGTTATAGGATAAAAATGTATGAGTTAGAATGAGAATTTTCAGTTAAACAAACCAAAAATCTTAAATTTAGGAAACATAGTGCTTTTGCTACGATTTATATGATCCAAAATTCTTAATTTTGTATCCCCGATTACAGCGGGTGTCGTGCCGGTTATCAACTAACAGAAAGCGAAAATGAAAACAGAGAGCCTGATTTACAGGATACTATTCTTTCTCCTTGGGATGTTTATTATGTCTTTTGGGGTTGCTCTTTCTATCCGGTCAAATCTGGGTACAACTCCCATATCTGCACCGCCTTATGTGTTGAGTCTCTTTACATCACTCAGTGTGGGTACTTATACCATTTTTGTTAATGTCCTTTTTGTTCTTCTGCAAATACTAATTCTTCGAAAGGACTTTAAGCCCCTGCAATTGGCTCAGATACCTGCAGTGATACTTTTTGGATGGTTTATCGACCTTTCGCTGGCGGGCATTTCGGGATTAACACCCCCAAATTATCTTGCAGAATGGCTCATAAGTATACTAAGTAGCGCCGTGCTGGCATTCGGAGTATTTCTGCAGGTGAAATCAGATATAACACTGTTGCCCGGTGAAGGCCTGGTCATGGCTCTTACCAAAGCGTATAAACTCGAATTCGGTAAAACGAAAATCATACTCGACAGTCTGTTGGTGATTATTTCGGTAATCGTTTCATTTGTTTTTCTGAAAAATCTGCAGGGAGTCCGTGAAGGCACTGTGGCTGCTGCGTTACTCGTGGGCGGAATTATTCGATTCTATTCCGCCAACATCCATACGTTTGATAAACTGTTTGGTTTGGAACAAAATGTAAATGTATCACCTCAGAAGAAAATAGATACTCAGGTCATTACCATCTCCCGCGAATATGGCAGTGGAGGTCATGAAATCGGTGAACTGGTGGCCAAAAAACTCGGTTTTGCCTTCTACGACACCAATCTGATCGATCTTTCGGCCCTCGAAGGTGGTTTCACACCGGAATTTGTGAAGGAAAACGAACAAAAGCTGAAAAATAACCTCCTTTATTCCCTCTATAAAAATAATTACGCTTACGTCAATGAGGTGATGCCCCCGCAAGACGCACTTTTTCTGGTACAAAGTAAAGTTATCCGGGATATCAGCGAAAGATCGTCCTGTGTAATTGTTGGACGTTCGGCCGATTTCATACTCAAGAGCCATCCGCATTGCTTCAATGTGTTTGTACATGCCGATAAAGCATTTCGTCTTGAGCGCATCATCAATAATTACGGATTTGACCCCGCTGATGCCGAAGCTCAGATGATGCAAAAAGACCGCGAACGGATTAATTTCAGTAAATATTATGCACACCGTGCCTGGGGGCATCCCGATAATTACCACATGACAGTGGACAGCTCCACTTTCGGCATTGACATAGCCGCTGCCCTTCTGGTTGATGCCTGGCGCAAAGCCGTGGCACTGGCACCTGAAACCGAAAGTAACCTCAATTAATTTCCCCGCTGTTATCATTTTTACTGATTGAAATCAATTTACAATGTAAGCTGTATTGAAGTGGAATTTTATTAAAAATCACTTCGGCCGTGTCTTCATTAATCCAATTTTTTATCGTATATTTGTATGTTTTTTAGTATACAAAATGAGATTTATTTTTAATTTCAAATAATGATGTAACAAGCAGATAATAAATAAGATATAACAAAATGAACGAAGAGGCGGTACGTAAGCGTCCGGCCATGTACATTGGCGATACCAGTCTGAAAGGCTTGCACCACCTGGTGTACGAAGTGGTTGACAATTCCATCGATGAGGCTATGGCCGGTTATTGCGATATAATACACGTAACAATCAACGAAGATAATTCAATAAAGGTTACCGACAACGGACGTGGTATCCCCGTGGATATGCACGAAAAAGAAGGAAAATCTGCCCTCGAAGTGGTAATGACCGTACTTCATGCCGGAGGTAAATTTGATAAGGGTAGTTACAAGGTTTCAGGCGGGTTGCACGGTGTGGGTGTGTCATGTGTGAATGCACTCTCCACCAAACTCCGTGTGGAGGTTGCCCGCGATCGAAAACTGTATGCTCAGGATTATTCCTGCGGTATCCCGCTGGCTCCTGTAGCCGAAGTAGGTGAAACTGACCGGCAGGGAACTTCCGTGACTTTCCTGCCCGATAATACCATTTTTTCGGAATCGGTTTATAAATACGATATTCTGGCCAACCGCCTGCGGGAGCTTGCTTATCTCAATGCGGGAATTACGCTAACTCTCACCGACAAACGTGAACTACAGGAAGATGGAAGTTATAAAAAGGAAGTTTTCTTCTCCAAAGAAGGATTGAAAGAATTTGTGGAATACATCGATGAAAGCCGCGAAAATCTCATTGAACAGGTGATACATATTTCTACTGAAAAAAATGGAATACCGGTGGAAATTGCGCTGCTTTACAACACCTCATACAACGAAAACATCCATTCCTATGTGAATAATATCAATACGATAGAAGGTGGTACTCACCTTACCGGTTTTCGTCGCGGACTTACACGTACGCTGAAAAAATATGCAGAGGACAATAAGCTGCTCGAAAAACTGGAAAAAGCCAAAATAGAAATCAGCGGTGATGACTTCCGTGAAGGATTGACAGCTATCATCTCCATTAAAGTGGCTGAACCTCAGTTCGAAGGTCAAACGAAAACTAAACTTGGTAACAATGAAGTGATGGGCTCAGTAGAAATGGCTGTGAGCGAAGCGCTTGGAAACTATCTGGAAGAAAATCCGAAGGATGCCCGTACCATTGTCGATAAGGTTGTACTGGCTGCCACAGCTCGTCATGCCGCCCGTAAAGCACGCGAACTGGTACAGCGAAAATCGCCCCTGTCGGGTGGAGGATTGCCGGGCAAGCTGGCCGATTGCTCAAGCAAAGATCCACAGAAATGTGAATTGTTTCTGGTCGAAGGGGACTCTGCCGGCGGTACAGCTAAACAGGGTCGCAGTCGCGAATATCAGGCAATTCTACCTTTGAGAGGGAAAATCCTGAACGTGGAAAAAGCCATGCAGCACAAAGTGCTCGACAGTGAGGAAATTCGTAATATTTATACTGCTCTCGGTGTAACCATCGGAACAGAGGACGACAGTAAGGAACTGAATCTCTCTAAACTGCGTTATCACAAAGTGATTATCATGACCGATGCCGACGTGGACGGAAGTCACATTGCAACGTTGCTCATGACATTCTTCTTCCGCCACATGAAAGAAATTGTGGAACAGGGGTATCTCTATATTGCTACTCCACCGCTATACCGGTGCTACAAAGGCAAGGTAGAGGAGTATTGCTGGACTGAACAGCAACGCCAGGCTTTTATTGAAAAATACGGTGGCGGCAGCGAAGCAGGTATCCACACCCAGCGTTACAAAGGGTTGGGTGAAATGAACGAAATTCAGCTTTGGGACACGACCATGAATCCCGATAACCGTACTCTGCGTCAGGTAACTATCGAGAATGCAGCAACAGCCGACCACGTTTTCTCCATGCTCATGGGCGATGATGTGGCACCACGCCGACAGTTTATTGAACAAAATGCAACATATGCCAACATTGATGCATAAAGGATTATAATTAAATTTGTAGGGAGAATTGAATGCCTGATTAGTTCGGGTATTCAATTTTCTGTAAAAAAGCAATTCATTTATAATAGGATAGCAAAAAAAGCGTTTTTTAATTTTAAGTCTGTAATAAGCCGATGCGTATTGAAGAACCAGCTTAATCCGGTTTTTTCGTTCATCCGTTTTTTTATCGTAAAAAAACATTCAATTAATCCATTTTCAATACAATAATGAAAGTCTGCGTATTCTGTTCGTCAAGCAATAATATCCCCGAAAAGTACAAGCAATCGGCTTACCGGTTTGGTCAGTTTCTGGCGAATGAGGGGATTACTCTGGTTTACGGAGGTGCTACGGGCGGTTTGATGGATGCCGTAGCGCAGGGAGCTAAAGCGGGCGATGGTGAAATTATCGGCGTTATTCCGGATATCATCATCAAAATGAACCGTTTGAGCCACTTGCCCACTCAGCAAATCATCGTATCTACCATGAGCGAACGAAAAATGCGACTGAAGCAGGAAGCTGATGCCTTTGTGGTGTTGCCCGGCGGCTACGGTACACTCGACGAAATGTTTGACGTCATTGCTTCGGGCAATGTAGGTGAACACCGTAAACCGCTGATATGTGTCAACGAAGATGGATTTTACCGACAATTACTGGGACAGATAGCCACCATGAGAACCGAATGTTTCACCCCGAAAAATGAAAATTACAAACCAGTTTTTGTGGCAACCATGGAAGAATGTATGAAACAAATACGTATTTTGCATACTAATAAATAGTGTACTATGAATCTATTCTGGAAAAAGAGATTTGGCGGGATGTTGTCCACGTCGAAATTCGAGAAAATGGAAGAAGCGGCAGTCAGTGACATGAAACGCTACGACGAGATAGCCAAATCACTGGAACTCGAAGAGTACCGAAAACTGTTTCATGTTGTGAAGTCGTCGGAATTCAAAGAGAAAAAGAAAACACTCCAGAACCGTAAATATCAGGATACGGAGGAATACCGCATCAGCCGCAAGTATCAAAAACTGCACACCAACAGCAGTATCAGACAGTATTATGAAACACTCCATTCGGAGAGACTAAACACTTTTCTGGATTTCAAGACTACTCCCGAATACGAAGAACTGGGCGACAAAAAGAAAGTAAAAGCCTCCGAAAAACTTCAAAAACTGAAAGACTTTGAAAATTCGAAGGAATATAAAAATTACATACGGTATCACGATTCGTTTATTATCCGGGATTACGAAGAACTGAAAAAGAAAATTGCCACCCCTGAATTTGTAAAATCCAACCAGTTCTGGGCTGATCAGCATCGCTGGAAAACGGTACCCGAATATGCTGTGGAGCAACGGTACTATGAACTGGCTAAAAATCCGGATATCATTTTTTATGAAAATGAAAAACCGGCGCGATTCGAAAAATACAGAAAATTGTCACCCGCATTCATCGAAGATTTCGATTGGTACACGCTCGATAAGTCGCGCTGGGCATACGGCTTTCATGCCTCCAACGAACAGCTCATAGGCAACTATTCGTTCGACAATGAGCGTCAGGCAAATAGCGGAGGTAAGAATGTAAGTGTTGTACATGGCACTTTCACCCTCGAAACAAAGCACGAAAAATGCATTTCACGGGCATGGAATCCCACGAAGGGATTTTATGAAAAAGAATTTGACTACACCTCCGATGTGGTGCAGACCGCCGATGAATTTCGTCAGACCTACGGCGTTTTCAAAGCAAAAATACGCTGTACAGGTCGTGCACACCATGCATTCTGGCTCAGCAATAACTCGAAACTTCCGCACATCAATATCTTCCATTACGACGGTAAAGCCATAACCATGGGTAATGCCCACGAAAATGTGATGGATGAGGTACGAATTACCGGACTGAAACACAGCAGCTTTTACATCTATACCCTGGAGTGGACACCCAAAGAACTGATCTGGTACATCAATGACCTGGAAGTGCATCGCACAACCTCCAATGTGCCCAAAGAAAATCTTTATCTTGGATTTAATTCATTCCTTCCGGGGAAAGAAAAACCATCTACCGGAAAACTTGAAGTGGATTGGGTGAAAGTGCTTTCTTTCAATTAAAATCATAAGATTTATGTTGCAGAAATTCTGCCGTTTACCGCAGAAATGTAACAATAACAAAGACTTGTAATGGAAAAACCAAAAATAATAGCCGAAATTGGTTGTAATCACAAGGGTGAAATGGATATAGCGCTCGAAATGATTAAAACTGCAGCTACATTTTGTCATGTGGATGTGGTGAAGTTTCAGAAACGAAACAATCATGAATTGCTCACCGAGGAGGAATTCAATGCACCTCATCCAAATCCCTATAATTCCTACGGAGCTACCTACGGTGAGCATCGCGAATACCTTGAATTCTCGCTCGAACAGCACCGCCAGCTCCAAAGCTGGTGTAATGAGTTCGGTGTGGAGTATTCCTGCTCGGTGTGGGATGTTACTTCGGCCAAAGAAATTATTTCTCTCAATCCCGCCATTATCAAAATTCCTTCGGCCTGCAATCTCAATCAGGAATTGCTGACCTGTATTTGCGACCATTTTGATGGTGAAATACACGTTTCGTTTGGTATGACCGACAGAGAAGAGGAAGAAAAAATAGTATCCTTTTTTGAAAAGAAGGGACGTAACAAAGAGTTGGTAATTTACAGCTGCACTTCCGGATATCCCGTTCCGTTTGAAGATATATGTCTGCTCGAACTCACCCGATTGCGAAAAACTTACGAAAGCCGCGTGAAAGCCATTGGCTTTTCGGGTCATCACCTGGGAATTGCTGTTGATGCTGCTGCCGTAGCGCTGGGAGCGGAGTGGGTCGAACGACATTTTACACTGGACCGTACCTGGAAAGGCACCGATCACGCAGCATCACTCGAACCGGACGGACTGCGCAAACTCTGCCGGGATTGCCGGGCAGTGTATAAAGCGCTGAAATACAAGGACGAAGATATTCTGGAAATAGAAAAACCACAGCTGGAAAAGCTTAAAAGAAACCAGATACGATGGAACGACGACAAGTAACTGCATTCATACCGGTAAGGGGAGGAAGTAAATCCATTCCACTGAAAAATATCCGGGAATTTTGCGGCAAACCACTGGTTTACTGGAATATCTCAGCATTGCAGGCAGCCGGATTGGTCGATAAAATCGTTGTAGCAACCGATTCAGACGACATTGAAGCTACAGTCCGTTCCTTTGGATTTGATAAGGTGGAAATATACCGCCGCTCGGCAGAAAATGCATCGGATACAGCGAGTACCGAAAGTGTGATGCTTGAATATATTGAGGCTGCCAATTTGTCCGAAGAAACTGTTTTCATGCTGGTGCAGGCTACATCACCGCTTACGCAGACCATTCATTTTCAGGAAGCACTCCAACTGTATTCCGAAGGCAACTACGATTCGTTGCTGACCTGTGTGGTAAACAAACGGTTTTTTTGGAATAAAAACGGAACACCCCGAAATTACGATTACATGAATCGTCCACGCAGACAAAATTTCGATGGAGAACTGATGGAAAACGGAGCTTTTTATATCAATACCGTTAAGAATATTCTGCAGTCAGGTAATCGGTTGAGTGGAAAGATAGGAATATATGAGATGCCCGAATACACCGCCATCGAAATAGATGAACCCGATGACTGGACGATGCTCGAAAACCTGATGCGAAAACATGTGCTGAAAACTCAACCGGTAACAAAGGTCAAATTGTTTCTGACCGATGTGGACGGAGTTCTCACTGACGGTGGCATGTATTACTCCGAAACGGGTGATGAACTGAAAAAATTCAATACCCGCGATGGTATGGGATTTCATTTGCTGCGCGAAGCCGGAATAAAAACAGGAATCATCACAACCGAGAACACACAGATAGTAGAGCGCAGGGCGGCCAAACTGAAAGTCGATTATGTGTATCAGGGAAAAAATACCGGAGGAAAACTGCAAACAGCAATGGAAATCTGCCGTAAAGAAGGTATTACGTTAGCAGAAGCAGCATACATCGGTGATGATATAAACTGTTACGACCTGCTTTGTAATGTGGGAATGGCTGCTTGTCCCGCTGATGCCGTTGAAAAAATTAAAACCATTCCCAACATCAAAATACTCCGCAAAAAAGGGGGCGAAGGAGTTGTCCGGGAATTTATCGAAATAATTCTGGGGAATTAGTCATTGAAAATCTTATTCAGGATTATTTCCGTTGCACCACAATTTTTGAGTGAATAGTCACGGGCTTGTTGGCTTATTTTCTGCAATTTTTCATCGTCAAATTCAAGCGGCGTAAACCAGGCATCCAGTTCTTCGATATTGCTGACTGATGCACAAATTCCCAATTCCACCATTTCCAATCCAGGCCGGTTTTTGCTGTAATTGGGGCCAAATACAGCAGGCATACCATAGATGGTAGCCTCAATCACGCTGTGAATGCCCGCCACAAAACCTCCGCCGATAAATGCCCAATTGCCGTAACGGTACAATTTTGCCAACATACCAATTTTATCTACAATCAGCACCTGTGTATTGGTAAAGTCTGTGTCAGGAGTACATTCGGAGTAAATAAGAACTTCACCGGTGGTATTGGCTACAATTTTGTTCATCGGTTCGCGGTCCATTTCGTGAGGTACGAGCAGAAAACGGGTTTCCGGATGTTTGTTGATCAGCTTCTGTAGCAAATCTTCGTCACCGGCACCAACGGTACTTCCGGCAATAAACAGTTTCCCATCCTGCCTGAATTTCTCCACAATTTCATCTTTCCATTCTTCCTTTGAAATGCTCAGAACACGGTCGAAAC
>CALMZF010000394.1 GCA_937870645.1 uncultured Paludibacter sp.
TTTTTTACTCTTTCTTTTTCAATTCACCTGCTTTTACTATTTTGAAAAGTTTATCGTTTCGCCTTACAAGCTCTTTTGTTTTAATGGAAAATAATGCTCCTTTTTCCACTTTTTCGACCGGTTGAAGTTCGTACCGGATTTCTTCAAGAATATCTTCATAAGCACCGGTGGTTTCACCAGTTATTAATATTTTATCGCCTACCTGTAAATTTTGGGCTTCAAGGAGCACTTCCGCTACACCTATTTTAGCAAAGTAATTGGTGATTTTTCCCACATAAATTTTACGTTCGGTAGCTTCCGAACCGTAATTGCGGCTCCATTCACCCAATCGCTGACCCAGGTAATATCCGTTCCAAAAACCGCGATTGAAAACCGTAGCCAGTCTCGTGTTCCATTCATCAACTTTTTCCTCAGTAAATTCATTTTTCAATGCTGCATCCACCGCTTCGCTGTAACAGGTTACCACCGTTTTCACATATTCAGGTCCGCGTGCACGCCCTTCAATCTTGAAAACCCGAACGCCTGCTTCGAGCATTTGGTCCAGAAATCCAATGGTTTTCAGGTCCTTGGGCGACATGATATATTCGTTCTCAATATCCAGTTCAATTTCGCTGTCTTTGTCTTTTACAGTGTATCCCCGGCGGCAAATCTGGTTGCATTCTCCGCGATTAGCCGACAGGTTTTTCTCGTGCAAACTCAGGTAGCATTTCCCCGAAACAGCCATACAAAGCGCACCGTGGCAAAACATTTCAATCCGGATCAGTTTACCGTTTTTACCCCGGATATTTTGTTGCACAATAGCTTTATGAATTTCGGTAACCTGTTTCAGGTTCAATTCGCGCGCCAGTACCACCACATCGGCAAACTGAGCATAAAATTTCAGCGCGTCCACATTGGTAATATTCGTTTGAACCGAAAGATGAACTTCAACCCCAATGCTTGAAGCATACATCATGGCGGCCACATCCGAAGCAATAATAGCCGTTACACCTGCTTCTTTGGCTGTATCCACTATCTGATGCATCAGATTAATATCATCGTCGTATAAAATTGTATTTACTGTCAGGTAACTGTTCACATTGTTTTCGTGACAAATTTGAACTATTTTTTTCAGGTCTTCTGTCGTGAAATTACTGCTGGATTTGCTGCGCATATTCAGCTTTTCGATACCAAAATATACCGAATTCGCACCCGCTTTTATGGCAGCAGCCAGACTTTCCCACGAACCGGCCGGAGCCATTATTTCTATTTCGTTTCTATGTAGCATGTTTGCCCCTTTACCCCCTGAAGGGGGAATTTAAAATAATTTCTTTATTTTGTTTTGAAGTGCAAAATTACCTCTAATTTGTTTATTACCATGTTTATTTAGCGTATTTTTGCAAATTATTCTAAACAAGTAGTTAATATAATAATTGATAAAACCCTACCAATTCCCCCTTCAGGGGATCAGGGGGACTGTATATATGAAAATTTCAAACATTTCTTTCCCCGACAAACCTCTGTTTCTGGCACCCATGGAAGATGTCACAGATCCGGCTTTCCGGCTTCTGTGCAAGAAATTTGGAGCCGATATGGTTTATACGGAATTTATTTCTGCCGATGCGCTGATAAGAAGTGTAAAACGTACTGAACAAAAACTTACCATACACGACGAAGAACGTCCGGTTGCTATTCAGCTTTACGGCCGGGAAGCCGATGCCATGTCAGAAGCCGCCCGCATTGCCGAAGAAGCTAATCCGGAAATCATTGACCTGAATTTTGGATGTCCTGTGAAAAAAGTGGCAGGCAAAGGGGCAGGAGCGGGGCTGCTCCGCGATATTCCAAAAATGTTGGAAATAACCGCTGCGGTGGTCAAAGCGGTGAATAAACCCGTGACAGTGAAAACCCGCCTGGGATGGGATGAGGATAATAAAATTATCGTTGATTTAGCTGAAAAATTACAGGATTGCGGTATTGCAGCCCTGGCCATACATGGAAGAACTCGTTCACAAATGTATAAAGGCGATGCAGACTGGACTTTAATTGGCGAAGTAAAGAACAATCAGCGGATGCACATTCCCATCATTGGAAACGGTGATGTAACTACTCCCGAACGCGCAGCCGAATGTTTCGACAGATACGGTGTAGATGCAGTGATGGTGGGTCGTGCCAGTATCGGGAAACCCTGGATTTTTGCAGAAATGAAACAGTATCTGCTTACCGGTGAAAAGTTAAACCCGATGAGTTTTGAAGAGCAAAAGAACATTCTAAAACAGCAGGTGTTAGATGCTGTAAACTGGCTTGACGAACGAAAAGGCATTCTTCACTCGCGTCGGCATCTGGCTGCAACGCCCTTATTCAAGGGTATTCCCAATTTCAGAGATACACGAATAGCGATGCTGAGAACAGAAACACTCAACGAATTATTCGACATCATTGATGGAATTCATTTTTCATAAAACTATATTTATGTTTTTAATTAAAACTTCAAATTTATGTCATTCATTAAATCTGCATCCGTAATCGGAAGCGTAATTATCGCATCATTGCTTATGACAACTGCCTGCACCAGTAAAAATTCCGGACAGTCTGCCGGTATTAGATCAGAAAATCTGGATACCACTACCGTGCCTCAGAACGATTTCTATCAGTTTGCTACCGGAGGCTGGCAAAAAGCCAACCCACTTACGGGAGAATATTCCCGCTATGGAAGTTTTGACAAACTGGCAGAAAACAACCGGGAACAACTTAAAGGTTTGATTGAAGAAATCGCATCGAAACCGGCTAAAAGTGGTACTGTTGAACAGAAAATTGCCGATTTGTTTAATCTCGCCATGGACAGTACAAAACTCAACAAAGACGGTTATGAGCCCATCAAGGCTGATTTGACAAAAATTTCTGCTTTGAATGATACAAAAGAATTAATTGGTTTGCTTCCGGAACTTATGCAGAGCGGCGTAAGTCCGTTTTTTAATGTATATGTGGATGCAGATCCGATGAACAGCAATCAATACCTGGTGCAAACTTATCAGGGTGGGATAGGACTTGGCGAACGCGATTATTACCTTGATAATGATGCGAATACAAAAAATATCCGCGATAAATATGCAGCTCACATAGCTGCTATGTTCGAAAAGGAAGGATTTACTCCCGCTGATGCTGCCAAAAATCGTGATGCCGTGATGAAAATCGAAACACGCCTGGCAAAATCGGCTTACGATAATGTAAAACTTCGCGATCCACACGCCAATTACAATAAAATGACCGTGGCTGATTTGCAAAAACTGGTTCCTCAGATTGACTGGAATACTTTTTTAACTAAGTTCAACCTCCAAAATCTAAAAGAGCTTTCTGTTTCACAAAAGGAAAATCTTGTTGAAGTGGGAAATATTATTGCCTCAGAGCCTATTGAAGCACAGAAAGCTTACCTGCAATGGAAACTGATTGATGCTTCCGCAGCCTATCTGAGCGACGATATCAATCAGATGAATTTTGATTTTTATGGTAAGGTTTTTTCCGGTAAGGAACAGCAGCAACCACGCTGGAAACGTGCTGTAAGTACCGTTGATGGTTCACTTGGTGAAGCAGTTGGGCAGATGTATGTGAAAAAATATTTCCCCGCCAAATCAAAAGAACGTATGGTTCAGTTGGTTAAGAACTTACAAACTGCTTTGGGTGAACGTATTCAGGGACTAGAATGGATGGGCGACAGCACCAAAGCCAAGGCTCAGGAAAAACTGAATACTTTCCATATTAAAGTCGGTTATCCCGACAAATGGCGCGATTATTCCTCGCTGGATATTCAAAAGGACAGTTACTGGGCAAACATCAAGCGAGCCAATAAATTCGAAAGCGATTATATGTTTGCTAAAATCGGTAAACCCGTTGATAAAGATGAATGGTTGATGACACCACAAACTGTGAATGCTTACTATAATCCATCTACCAACGAAATTTGTTTCCCGGCCGGTATTTTGCAATATCCGTTCTTCGATATGCAAGCCGATGATGCGTTCAACTACGGAGCAATCGGTGTGGTTATTGGTCACGAAATGACCCACGGTTTTGATGATCAGGGTCGTCAGTTTGATAAGGATGGCAACCTGAAAGACTGGTGGACCAAAGAAGATGGTGAGAAATTTAATGCACGCGCCAAAGTGCTGGCAGATTATTTTGATAATATTGAAGTGGCACCCGATGTAAAAGCCAATGGTAAATTTACCCTCGGAGAAAATATCGCCGATCATGGCGGATTACAGGTTTCGTATCACGCTTTGCAGAATGTACTAAAATCAAATCCACTTGAAAAGAAAGATGGTTTTACTCCTGAGCAACGCTTCTTCCTCGCTTATGCCAATGTTTGGGCCGGAAATATCCGTCCGGAAGAAATTCTCAAACGCACCAAAGCAGATCCGCATTCACTGGGTAAATGGCGTGTAAATGGTGCTTTGCCTCATATTCAGGCATGGTACGATGCTTTTAATGTAAAGCAAACCAACAAAATGTATCTTGCACCTGAACTAAGAGCTTCAATCTGGTAGATCTAAAAGACTGATAAACAAATAACCCTGTCTGCATAATTGCAAACAGGGTTATTTGTTTATATGAATTAATCGTCGGGAGTATCAATTTTCTTGTTTTTCCTGCGATTGTATCTGTTTTTAGGCTGGACAACCTTTGTGTATAAAACAGGCTTACCATGGGCTTTAATTTCATCCTCACGGCTTTCTTTTCTTGCTGCTTTTAATACATCCTTTATGGGGTTGATTTTTTTCTTTTTTGGTTTCATCTCCGTTTATTTTAGTGGAGAAATCACTATCATCCTCACTCCTTTTTCGGTCTCTTCGATGTCTACATTCACAGTATTGTCGGGTAGGAGAGAGGCAATGTTTTCCGACCATTCAATAAAGCAGTAATTTCCGCTGTATAAATATTCTTCTGCTCCCAGATCAAGAGCTTCCTGAATTTTATTGATACGGTAACAATCGAAATGATAAATGATACTGCCATCGGCCGCTTCATATTCATTCACTATGGAAAAGGTTGGACTGTTCACTGTTTCCTTTACACCCATCTCTTCACAAATCGCTTTTATGAATGTAGTTTTTCCTGCACCCATTTTTCCGTTGAAGCAATAAACGGTTTCCTTATTCGATTTCAGATAAGTTAAAAATTGTTTAGCTGTAAATTTTATAGTTTGTAAGGATTTTATTTCTAAAATAGTCATCATAGTCAATTTATTTTAGGATATCAATTTTTTTAATGATTTGGTTGTTTTTCCGTTCTGTATTTACGTGTATTTCCCGGAAAAGAATAAAATATTCAATTCTCAGACGTTCAAATCGGGATTAAAATGATTGTAAATAATTGATGCTCTGTTAGTTCCAATGATTTTTATTAATTCATCCAGGTTGGCTGATTTAACTCTTTTCAAACTCTTAAAGTGGCGAATGAGTTCATCTTTTGTTTTTTCTCCAATTCCGGGAATTTTATCCAGTTCCGAAGCTGTTTGACTTTTGCTTCTCTTATCGCGATGAAAAGTAATCGCAAAACGATGCACTTCTTCCTGGATAAATGCCAGTAATTTAAAAAGTGTCTCGTTTGGTTTCATCCCGATTTCTTTGGGTGGAAAACCAAATAACAATTCGCGGGTTTTATGTCTGTCGTTTTTTGCAAGTCCGGCAATGGGTATTTTCAGATTTAGTTCATCTTCCACCACCTGCCTGATTACTTCCATTTGACCGATACCTCCGTCAGCTATTATTAAATCGGGTAGTGGCATGTTTTCGTTAATCATACGGATGTAGCGTCTCTTTACCACCTCTTTCATCGATGCATAATCGTCCGGACCCTGAACGGTTTTAATTATGTATTTACGATAATCCTTTTTTGATGGCCTTGCTTTTTTGAAAACCACACAGGCTGCTACGGCATCGGATCCCGATATATTTGAATTATCAAAAGCTTCAATGGTCATTGGAATTTTTTCAAGATGTAGTTTTTGCTGAATTTCGGTTAATAGCTGAATGCTCTTTTGATCAGGATTTAATTTTTCTGCCTGTTTGAGTTTTTCAAGTTTATATTGCTTTACGTTTTGTTCGGAAAGTTCAAGTAATTTTTTCCGATCACCACGTTGTGGAATAATGGATTTTATATCCGCAAATTCTATTTCGATAGGGAATGGTACTATGATTTCTTTTGAATTGCTGTTAAGTTTTTCCCTTAACTCTATGATTGCAATTGATAGTATATCTTCTTTTGTTTCGTCTATCCGTTTTTTATATTCAATAGTATAACCCTGAATAATCGCACCCTTCGAAACGCGTAAAATATTTACGTATGCAGAGTTTTCGTCGTCGGCATAAGCAAATATGTCAGTATTATTTACCACCGAATTTGCAATAATTGATTTTGCTTTATAATTTTCAATCAAATCATATTTTTGCTTGATTTCGTTTGCCTCTTCAAATTTATATTCAGCGGCCAGTTTCTTCATCTTCGTGAAAAGAAGTTTACTTATTTCATTTGCATCGCCCTGAATAATTTTTTTTATTTCGTTTATGTTGTCCTGATATTCTTTTCTGGTTTGATAAGCCTCGCAAGGACCTTTACATTTTTTTATGTGATAATCGAGACACACTTTAAATTTTCCAGTCGCAATGCTTTGCTCGGTTAGAGCCAAATGACAGGATCGGATAGGGTAGAGTTTGTTGATAATTTCCAGGATAGAATTTATAGTATAACCCGAACTGAAAGGTCCGAAGTATTGTCCCCATTTTTTATTGATGTTTCTTGTTTTGAAAATGCGGGGAAATTCTTCGTTGGTAATACAAATACTGGGATATGTTTTACCATCTTTCAGTAAAATATTATATCTCGGTTGATACTGCTTTATAAGATTATTTTCAAGCAGAAGGGCGTTTTCTTCACTATCCACCACTATATACCGGAGATAGGAAATATTCTTTACCAAAACATTTGTTTTGCCGTTATCATGAATTTTATTGAAATAGGAGCTTACCCTTTTTTTTAGGTTCTTGGCTTTACCTACATATATTATTTCGTCGTTTGCATTAAAGTATTGGTATACTCCAGGATTTTCCGGCAGCATACTAATCTGTTCTTTTAATGACGATGAAATTTTCATACAACCGAAGCGTTCCACGTGGAACAAAATATTATTAATCGATTATTTTACAATATGATAGTTTGAAATTTGAACTCAGGGTTTCTGAGTAAAATTTGATTTTGTTCCACGTGGAACATGGTTATTATCTTCCCATCATAACGAGCAAAATGTTGACGTCGCTTGGAGAAATTCCCGGAATTCTGCTTGCTTGTCCAATGGTTTCGGGGTTTATTCTGGCAAGTTTTTGACGGGCTTCTGTCGATAGTGACTGAACGGTTGAATAGTCAATTTTATCTCTGATGATGATATGTTCGAGACGTTGAAGCTTTTCTGCAATGAGTTTCTCGCGTTCAATGTAGCCTGCGTATTTCAACATCACTTCCACGCTTTCAATAATTTCTTCCCTGATTTCCGAAATGTTTTCTAACTTTTCCTGCAATGCCGGAACTGCTTCCGCCAAATCAGAAAGACCAAATTGAGGTCGTAAAATCAAATCGGAGAGTTTGCAGCCATGTTCCAATGCCGTTGAATTATGTGCAACCAAAAACTCATTCACGTCCTTTGGTTTTACAGAATTATGTTTCAAAAATCCAATTAATTTTTCCTGCTCCGATTTTTTATTTTGTAGCTGTTCGTAACGGTTTTTTTTCACCAAACCGATGTCGTAGGCTCGTTGGGTGAGACGGGTATCGGCATCGTCCTGCCTTAGCAATAAGCGGTATTCGGCACGGGAAGTAAACATGCGGTATGGCTCATCCACACCTTTGGTGACCAAATCGTCAATCAACACACCAATGTAAGCTTCATCGCGGTGAAGGATGAATTCATTGCCGCCGTGGCAATTGATGTGAGCGTTTATGCCGGCTATCAAACCCTGACCTCCTGCTTCCTCGTATCCGGTAGTGCCATTGACCTGACCGGCAAAAAACAGATTTTTTATCAGTTTTGTTTCCAGGGTATGCTTCAACTGTGTTGGATCAAAAAAGTCGTATTCGATGGCGTATCCCGGACGGTAAAGCTGTGCTTTTTCCAGGCCTTTTACACTTTGAATGGCGTCAATCTGAGTTTGCAGGGGCAGGGAAGAGGAAAATCCGTTTACGTAATATTCCCGTGAATTTACACCTTCCGGTTCGAGGAATAATTGGTGTGCATTTTTGTCGGCGAAAGTTATAATTTTAGTTTCGATACTCGGACAATAACGCGGACCAATGCTTTGTATCTGTCCGTTGTAAAGCGGTGAAAATTCCAGTCCGCTGTGAAGAATTTCGTGCGTATGTTTGTTGGTATAGGTTATCCAGCAACTTTGCTGTGGGAGTTCGCGTTGTACTTCTTTCAGAAATGAAAATTTATGAAAATCGTTTTCTCCTTCCTGTTCGGTCAG
>CALMZF010000395.1 GCA_937870645.1 uncultured Paludibacter sp.
GGCTCGAACCCGCGACCTTCGGAACCACAATCCGACGCTCTAACCAACTGAGCTACAACCACCATGTTTTTGCGAGTGCAAAGATAGTATAGAATCGGATACTTTGCAAATTATTTTGAAAGAAAAAATGTAAACATAATATTAAATCCATGAAGTATTTTATCCAAAATCCTCAGTTAGAGGCAATCATTAAAGAAATTCGAAAAAAAATAAGACTATCGATGAACGGTGTTGTGGCTGATAAAATGAAGGAAAGCGGTATCCGTTACAAGCAAAATTTCGGGGTGGACATCCCGCGTCTGAAGCAGATTGCCGCTGAATATTCCCAAAATCATGATTTGGCACAACGACTCTGGACACTCCAAATCCGTGAGACAATGATACTGGCCACACTGCTCCAACCGGTTGATAAATTTACCCCCGAAATGGCTGAAGAATGGCTTTCAAAGCTCCTTCAGCCCGAAATAGTGGAGCAAACCAGCATGAATCTGCTGGCAAAACTGCCCTATGCAGTAAGTCTTTCGCTTCGTTGGGTAAATTCCACTGAGCTGTGGCATCAGATAACGGGTTTCATCCTCGCTGCCCGTGTGTGGAATGATTTTGATGACAGTGAAAGGGAAAAAATAATTCATCGTGCTATAGAATTATCCGATACTGCAGAATATCATCTTTATAAATCCATTGCACTGGCACTGTGCCGGCTGGCACGGGTGAGCAGCAGGGTGGCAGAGCAACTGCTGCAACGCATCAGTTTTATGAAAAATGCCGGTATTTCTTCGCATACCTACATTTACAGCGAAGTAAGCCGCGAGATATCTTTTTTGGATTTTTAATAGATAATCTCATCAAAATATCGTACTTTTGTTCTGATTTTAACCAAATAATCCGTTAAATGAAAGAAGATAAATCATTTGAAGCAGTAAAGCAGGGTTTTACCGATTTTATGGTAAAAAATAACCTTCGCAAAACGCGCGAAAGATATGCCATCCTGGAAAGCATTTACAAACACACGGGGCATTTCAACGCTGAGCTGCTCTTCAACCAGATGCCTAAGGAATATCAGGTAAGTCTGGCCACGGTTTACAATACCCTGGATCTTCTCCAACAATGTCATTTAATAGTGAAACACCAGTTTGGGGAACAGGGAGCGCAATTTGAAAAAACTTTCGGCATAGCCTTTCATCATCACCTGGTGTGTACCGAATGTGGTAAAATCAGGGAATTTCCGGATGTAAATATCAATACATTAATACAAAAAAAGAAATTTCCCCGGTTCGAAACCACCCGTTACTCCCTGTATGTGTATGGATTGTGTAATAAGTGCATTGCGCAGCAAAAAAAGCTGGGGAAACATTAATCAGAATCAAAAAACCGACAACTTATGGAGGGGCACGAGCCTCACGATAAGCTAATAACTGACCAACAAATGAAAGTAGATGTGCTATTGGGCCTTCAGTGGGGCGACGAAGGCAAAGGTAAAGTAGTGGACGTACTCACACCCGGGTACGATGTGATAAGCCGTTTTCAGGGTGGACCCAATGCGGGTCATACACTCGAATTCGAAGGACGAAAATTCGTCTTACGCTCCATACCTTCCGGAATTTTTCAGGGAGATAAAATCAATGTAATTGGCAACGGTGTGGTGCTCGATCCCGCTCTTTTTAAAGATGAAGTGGAAGCTCTTGAGAAAACGGGACATCCAC
This sequence comes from uncultured Paludibacter sp., assembly GCA_937870645.1. Classification (GTDB taxonomy): domain Bacteria; phylum Bacteroidota; class Bacteroidia; order Bacteroidales; family Paludibacteraceae; genus UPXZ01. The sequence goes on from CALMZF010000395.1 coordinate 1,704, forward strand.
TTACCGACCGTCTCCGGATTTCGAAAAAAGCACATCTTATTCTGCCTACACACCGGGTGCTCGATATGGCTTACGAATCGGCTAAGGGAACGGGCAAAATTGGTACTACCGGTAAAGGTATAGGACCCACTTACACCGACAAAATTAGCCGTAACGGGCTGAGAGTAGGGGATATACTTCATAATTTTGAAGAAAAATACAAGGCTGCCATCGACAGGCACCTGGAAATACTGAAACATTACGATGTGGAATACGATCTGGCAGCACTCGAAAAAAGCTGGTTCGAAGGAATTGAAAAACTAAAGGAATTTGAATTTATCGACAGCGAACATTTTGTAAACGAGGCCATTCGGAACGGTAAAAAAGTACTGGCTGAAGGTGCTCAGGGAACCATGCTCGACATCGATTTCGGTTCTTATCCGTTTGTAACCTCATCCAATACCATCTGTGCCGGCGCCTGTACCGGACTTGGGGTGGCTCCACGCAATATCGGCGAGGTGTACGGAATCTTCAAAGCTTATTGTACCCGCGTTGGCAGCGGACCGTTTCCCACCGAACTTTTTGATCACGACGGTGATGAGATGCGCCGCATTGGATGTGAGTTCGGTTCGGTCACGGGTCGCCCACGCCGTTGCGGTTGGATTGATCTGGTAGCGCTCCGTTATGCCATCATGATCAATGGAGTAACCCAACTTATCATGATGAAAGGCGATGTGCTCGATGCTTTCGATACCATTAAAGCCTGCGTGGCTTATCGCATCAACGGTGTGGAAACCGAAGAATTCCCCTTCGAACTCAACGACGGTGTCGAACCTGTATTTGTGGAATTGCCCGGATGGAAAACAGACCTCACGAAAATAAAAAGCGAAGATGAATTCCCCGAAGAACTGAATGCTTACCTTGATTTTCTGGAAGAAGAACTCGGCGTACCCGTGAAAATTGTTTCCGTCGGTCCCGACCGCGAACAAACCATTATCCGGCACGAAGAAGATGTTTAATGTTTAGTGTTTAGTGTTTA
>CALMZF010000396.1 GCA_937870645.1 uncultured Paludibacter sp.
AATCCAGCACAATTGGACCAGTAAACACCGCCCCATTCCATGTCGTTCATCGGCACTCCGTTGATCATAACGGCAATATTGGTCGATTCGAAACCACGCAGGTTGACACGGGAGTCACCATATCCACCGCCCTGTTTGGTAGCATAAATACTCGGGGTAGATTTCAGAATTTCGGGAAATTCCTGAGTACTGAGTTTTTCCTGTATTTCCAGGGGCTCAATGACCGAAAGTGCCACAGGCGTTTTACGCCGGATAGCGATAGATGAAGTTACTACCACATCCTTCAGCCCAATAGCCTCACTTTTGAGCGTAATGGTGCCCAGATCGGGTTTAGCGGCGGTAACGGGGGTGTTTTTAGTGGTATATCCCACATACGAAATGGTTAAATCATTGCTGTTTCTTGGCAATTTCAGCGAAAAGCTTCCATCCAGCGAACTGCTAACTCCGGTACTGGATTTTGTGTCATAAATACTTACTCCGATCAGTGGATCGCCGTTTTCTTCATCTACAATTTTTCCGGTCACCTGGATTTGTGAAAATGCAGGAAACACCAAAAGCACAGCAAATAAAAGTGCAAAAAGTTTTTTCATAAAATTTAATATTTGATTACTAATAAAAATTTGTATTTCGGACAAATATAGAGATTTTAATTGAGAAGTTTAGCTTAATTTGATTAAATAATTTTCCCTGATTTTTGCATTGAAAATTAAATTATCCCGTAAATCTGACAGCTATAAACCTATCTGTTTTTAATATATTTAAATTGTAAATAATTGCTTCTGATAACTATTAATCAGAAAGTTTTTTTAAAGGTATTTTAACCGTTTAAAATATTTTGCTTAATAGATAGTTTTGATTTATTGTGGTTCTTTTAACACTAATATTAAAATTGTATTACAAAAATTTGTTTCTGCTGAAACTTCTTTTCTAAAATCATATCATGAGAGTATGAATTGAATTTTTATTGAGCGACGTGAGATATCCGATATTATTTTTATTATTTCATTATCTTTGCGTATTAAAAATTTAATTATGCATACCGAACTCCAACTCATACTTACCCCCGAACAAGCCGAAAAAAAGGAATTACTCCAAAAAGTAGTATCCGAAAAACTGGGCATAACGTCCGAGCGGATCAGTTTAATCCGTACGTTGCGAAAATCAATCGATGCCCGCGGTGTGCCAAAAATCAATATGTCAGTCGAAGTTTTCTGGGACGAGGAAGCTCCCGGGAAATTTGAAGTTCACATTGATTATAAATTCGTAGGCAATAAGCCATCGGTGCTCGTAGTGGGGGCCGGTCCTGCCGGACTTTTTGCCGCCCTCAAACTCATTCGGTTGGGCATGAAACCGGTATTAATTGAACGTGGCAAGGAAGCCCGAGAACGTAAAGTAGATATTGCGCAGCTCAACCGCAACAAAAGCATTGATCATGAGTCCAACTACTGCTTTGGTGAAGGTGGAGCCGGTACATTTTCTGATGGCAAACTTTATACCCGATCCAAAAAGAAAGGAAATGTACAGCAAATACTGGATACATTCTATTATCACGGTGCTGATGAACATGTACTCTACGATGCTCATCCGCATATCGGGTCCGATAATCTGCCACTTGTAGTGGAGAATATGCGAAAAACAATTCTTAGTTGTGGCGGTGAATTTCATTTCGGCAAAAAACTGGAGCAATTGATCATCGAAAACGACCGGATAGTGGGTGCTAAAATGAATGGTGGAGAAGTGTTGAAAGCTAATGCATTGATTTTGGCCACCGGACATTCGGCACGTGATATTTATGAAATGCTTTACCGTCAGGGTGTGGAACTCGAAAGCAAAGGCTTTGCCATGGGCGTGAGGGTCGAGCATCCTCAGTCGCTGATCAACAATATACAATATCACGCTAAAAATGTAAGTGAATACCTGCCTGCGGCTTCGTATGCTCTCGTCGAACAAATCAACGGACGCGGTGTGTATTCATTTTGTATGTGCCCGGGTGGGCATATAGTTCCGGCCGGAACTAACGAAGAAAGTATTGTTGTCAATGGTATGTCGGCTTCGAGGCGCAATTCTCCCTATGCCAATTCGGGCATTGTGGTGGAAATTCATCCCGAAGATATTCCCGAAGAATTTCAGCAATACGGCGTACTGGCCGGGTTGAAATTTCAGCAACATGTGGAAAATCTGGCTTATCTCAACAATGGCGGCAAAGGTTTTACCGCTCCGGCGCAACGGTTGGACGACTTTGTGAGGGGTAAACTCTCATCCGATCTTCCCGAATGTTCGTATTTACCAGGATTGGTTTCGTCGCCCCTGCACTTCTGGCTACCGGATATTATCAGTAGTCGCTTGCGGGAAGCATTCAAAATGTTTGACCGCAAAATGCATGGGTATCTCACCAACAAAGCTGTGGTAGTGGGAGTGGAGACACGTTCCTCATCGCCGGTGCGCATCCCGCGGAATCCTGAAACACTTCAACATATTCGTATTCACGGACTTTTCCCTGCCGGTGAAGGGTCAGGTTATTCCGGAGGCATCACCTCATCGGCCATCGATGGAGAAAATTGTGCCGAAAAAGCAGCCGAATATATCCGCTCAATGGAATAATGGAGATTTATTTAACAAAAAAGTGTTTTTTTGAAAAAAAATATATTACCTTTGTAGCCTCTTAGAACAACGGTTTTAGGCATTTTTTTTTTAAAATATTGAAAAATAATCCCGGTTGGAAATTTTGTTGCATGGTTTTTGCTAAGTACATTTGTAAAATCTGATTTCCGACTGATTCTGTTCATTTCATTATTCTCCGGAATTATCAGAATAAGCAGAATTCTTTAAGAGACTCCGTAGCTCAGTTGGTAGAGCAATTGACTCTTAATCAATGGGTCGAGGGTTCGAGCCCCTCCGGGGTCACTTATAAGAAGAATTATTATTCAATTATTATATTAACAAATTAATTACTTAAAAAATGAAAAAACTAAATCTTGTTTTGATTGTATTGCTAAGTGCAAGTATCGTTCTTACAGGTTGTAAATCGTTAAATAATGCCGCCAAAGGTGGCTTAATTGGAGCAGGTACAGGTGCTGCTATTGGCGCCGGAATTGGTGTGCTGATTGGTAAAGATGGTAAAAGTGCTGCTGTAGGTGCTGCTATCGGTACTGCTGTAGGTACAACCGCAGGTGTTATTATCGGTAAAAAAATGGATAAAGCTGCTGCTGAAACTGCTGCTCAGGTAGAAAATGCAAAAGTTGAAACTATTGAAGACGTTAACGGTCTGAAAGCTGTAAAAGTTACATTCGACTCCGGAATTCTTTTTGAATTCAATAAAAGTGTGCTGAATGAACCATCCAAAGCTGCTCTTGCAAAATTTGCCGATATTTTGATCAAAAATCCTACTATGGATATTGCAGTACTTGGCCATACCGACAATGTAGGCTCACTGGAAGCTAATAAAAAAGTTTCACTGGCACGTGCAAAAGTGGTGGCCGATTACCTGGTGGCAAATGGCGCAGCCCGCACTCAGATGAAAACTGTAGAAGGCCGTGATTATTCCATGCCGGTAGCAAGCAACGAAACTGTTGAAGGTCGTGCTCAGAATCGCCGCGTAGAAGTATATATGTACGCCAGCGAAAAAATGATTGAAGACGCTCAAAAAGAAGCTACCAAATAAGTTGATTTTATTATAATACAAAAAATGGCTGTCAGATTTCTGACAGCCATTTTTGTTAGATACCATAAGAAAATTAGTTCAGCTTTTCATCCAGATTTCTTTTCAGTGCAGCCAGAAAGTCTTGCGTGTTGAGATAATTTTCAGACGTTAATTTTTCACCATAAACAAGAATGGCCAGATCTTTTGTCATCAGACCGCTTTCTACCGTTTCGATACAGACCTGCTCCAGCTTTTGGCAGAAATCAATCAACGGCTGGTTGCCGTCCAGTTTGCCACGATGCATCAAACCCTGTGTCCAGGCAAAGATGGATGCTATGGGATTGGTGGAGGTTTCTTTTCCCTGTTGATGCTGGCGGTAATGGCGCGTCACAGTGCCGTGAGCAGCTTCGGCTTCCACCGTTTTGCCATCGGGAGTTACGAGTACGGATGACATCAGTCCCAGCGACCCAATTCCCTGTCCTACGGTGTCGGATTCTACATTCCCGGCGTCGTTTTTGCAACCCCATACAAATCCGCCGTTCCATTTCATGGCCGAAGCCACCATATCGTCAATCAACCGGTGTTCGTAAGTTATGCCGGCTTTTTCAAATTCACTGCGAAATTCTTTTTCGTACACTTCCTGAAAAATATCCTTGAAACGTCCGTCGTAGGCTTTTAGAATGGTGTTTTTGGTGGAAAGGTAAAGCGGATACCGTTTTGTCAATGCCATCTGAAAGGATGAACGGGCAAAACCGTAAATGGACTCATCGGTGTTGTACATGGTCATTGCCACGCCATCTCCGTTGAAGTTGTACACTTCCCAGCTTTGGGTTTCACCGTTTTCGGCTGTGAAAGTCATTTTCAAGGTTCCTTTTCCTTTGATCACTTTATCGGTAGCTTTGTACTGATCGCCGAAGGCATGACGACCGATGATGATGGGTTGTGTCCAGCCTTGTACGTAGCGTGGAATGTTGGAACAAATAATTGGTTCCCGAAAAACAGTTCCGCCTACAATGTTACGAATGGTACCGTTGGGCGATTTCCACATCTGTTTGAGTTTAAATTCCTCTACACGTGCCTCGTCTGGTGTAATGGTGGCGCATTTTATACCCACATTGTACCGGTTGATGGCTTCGGCAGCTTCAACAGTTATTCGATCATCCGTTGCATCGCGGTTTTCAATGCCCAAATCGAAGTATTTGATATCCAGATCGAGGTAGGGAAGTATTAATTGCTCTTTGATGTACTTCCAGATAATTCGGGTCATTTCATCGCCGTCGAGCTCCACGACGGGGTTTTGTACTTTTATTTTTTGCATAAGAAATGAAAAATATTTTTCAGAATAAAACTTTAATGTGCTGTAAAACAACAAACTCCGGTCAGTAATTGGTTTTTCAAACTGTGACCGGAGATTGCTGTGAATGATTGATGTTATCCTCTTTCAGCCATGGGTACAAAATCCTGTCTTTCGCGTACGTTTTTGTATGCAGGACGGATAATGCGCTTGCTGCTGAAATTAAGTTCTTCGATGCGGTGAGCGGTCCAGCCTACAATACGAGCCATAGCAAAGAGCGGTGTAAATACTTCTTTTGGCAGACCGATAGCATCGTACACAAATCCTGAATAATAATCAACGTTGATACATGTTTGTTTGGCTCCTTCGCCTTTATAATTCATAAACACATACACAGCACGTTCTTCAATCAGTTCCATGAAGGCAAATTCCTTTTCTCGTCCCTTTTCTTTGGCCAGTTCGCGTGCCATTTCCTTAAGCAGTCCGGCACGTGGATCGCTGACGGTGTAAACGGGATGTCCGATACCATAAATAAGTCCGGTTTTGTCAAACGCTTCTTTATTCAGAATTTTAATCAGATAGGCATCCACTTCTTTCTGGTCTTTCCAGTTTTTGATATTTTCTTTCAAGTCATCGAGCATGGTATTCACCATCAGATTGGCACCACCATGGAGTGGACCTTTCAACGAGCCAATACCGGCTGCTATGGCCGAGTAAGTGTCTGTTTCGGTGGAACTGGTTACACGTACCGAGAAAGTGGAGTTGTTACCACCACCGTGATCGGCATGAAGTATAAGTGCAAGGTCAAGTATTTTTACATCCAGTGGAGTATATCTGCCGGGACCCTTCATCATGTACAGGAAGTTTTCGGCTACCGACATTTTGCTGTCCGGGAAACGAATGTGAAGCGAGCGGCTCTGCTGTGAATGTCTCAATACCTGATATGCATAGGCAATGATGGTGGGGAATTTGGCAATCAGATTGATAGACTGACGGATAAGGTTGTCCTTGGTAATGGCATCCGGATCTTCGTCGTAGGTGTAAAGTTCGAGTACGCTACGGGCAAGAATATTCATGATATTTTTTCCCTGCAAGCTCAGAATGCTCATCATCGATTTATGGTCGAGCGGCATGGTCGTAGTAAGCACATTTTTGAATGCTTCCAATTCTTCCTGATCGGGAAGCTGGCCTGAAAGCAGCAAATAGGCTGTTTCTTCAAATCCCAACCGGTCGTCTTTTTTAATTCCGTTTACCAGGTCTTCAACATCTATACCACGGTACATAAGTTTTCCGGGAATGGCTTTCAACTTGCCATCTTCCTGTTTTTCGTAGCCAACCACATCGCCTACGCGTGTTAATCCGGCCAATACTCCTGAATGGTCTTCATTGCGAAGTCCACGTTTCACACCAAATTTGGTGAAAAGATCCTTGTCGATTTTGCTGGTTCTTTTGATCGACTCAGAAAGCTTGTAAATCAAATGCTTGTTGTCCATGAAAATAAAATTTATATTGTTAATTTCTCTTTTGAATGCAAATTACATTAATAATGTTTGAAGTGGTGATATTGTTCTATGATATTTAAATTATTTATCCAAAAAAAAATATTTTAGCATCGTTGAATGAAATCAATCATAGTCTTTTTATAAGTTCTTCCGAAAATTCAGTTGTGCCCAGTGCTCTGCCATTTTCCATAAACCGGGCAAGATCGCTGGTGGCAATGCCATTCATAAACATACTTTCCAATGCTTTGGTTATCTGTTCACCTGCTTCATTCCATCCCATATATTCCAGCATCATGACAGCTGAAAGCAGCATGGAGCATGGATTAGCCTTGTTTTTTCCCGCAATGTCGGGAGCAGTTCCATGCGTTGCTTCAAAGATGGCGTGACCGGTATTGTAGTTGATATTGGCTCCCGGAGCAATGCCAATTCCGCCAACCATGGCCGCTAACTGATCGGAAATATAGTCACCGTTCAGATTGAGCGTGGCTATTACCGAGTATTCTTCCGGTTTCAGTAAGGTGTTTTGCAGGAA
>CALMZF010000397.1 GCA_937870645.1 uncultured Paludibacter sp.
ATGACATCAGAGCCTTGACCCTTGGCTATGGCGCTGGCATCGAGGCGGATGCGGCGATCTGCTTTCACCAGTTTATGATTTAATAATTTTACCTTGTGAAATCCGATGTATGGAAGGATGGTGTCCACGTTGGGTTGTGAGTTTTGATCGTGATTGCCATATCCAAATCCCCAGGCACCAACGAGTGGCGCCACCGTAATATCAAATGCTCCCCCGGATTTTTCGGACACTTGCCGGGCCATTTCGTACATTTCCTCAAAGTATCTATCGGTGGTTACTGTGGTATCATTCTTATTGATGCGCGATATAATGGAACTGGGGTTGTATGTTGACAACGACAAATCAAATACCTTAAATTTGTCCTCCACCTCTTTGGCCAGATTTTTACCTTTTGGATGCAGGTAAGTGATGTGATAATAAGTACCAAACACGTTACCTTCGAGGTGAGTGTATTCTTTATTAACGGGTTTGCATTGGGTAAGCAGCAGCAATGACAGGATGGGAAGGACTGCCGTGAACTTTTTTTGTTTCATACGAGGAATGACTTTTTCTATTCGTTTTCGTCTTTAATTTTGGATATCAGTACCTTGTCAATTCTGTTGGCATCCATATCCATTATCTCGATGGTATAATCAAGGTAAATGATTTTATCGCCTGCCCGAGGGATTACATTCATCTGTTCGATGACAAAACCGGCCACGGTGGTATAGTCTATCTGGTCGTAATCAACATAAAAATCATCAAGAATTTCCATCAACACCTCAATAGGAGCATCTCCATTGACAAGTACCGAATTATCTTCACGTACAAAATAGTCGGGCTCTTCCTCTTCGCCTTCATCCAGAATGTACCCCACGATATTCTCCATGACGTCGTGCAGGGTGATAATTCCCTCAAAATCACCGTATTCATCCACCACAACACTAAAATGGGTGTTGTTTTGTCGCAGGCTCTCGAGCACCTTTGGAGCCAGTACATTTTCATGAACCACAATGGGGTCTTTGAGCAAATCCCCGACACGGAATTCTTTTCCCCCGGCCAGGGCTTTGTAATAATCAATAACCAGCAGCACTCCCGCAAACTGTTCCATTGTTTCGTGGCAACATACGATTTTACTGTGCTGACATTCTTCTATTTCCTTTCTGATTTCCTCTTCGGGTGCATCCAGATCAACCCACTCCACTTCCATACGGTGTGTCATCAGGTGTTTGGCTTTTTTGTCAGAGAAATAAAACACTTTTTCGTGTATCTCATTTTGCTCCTTTTCGATAACGCCTTCGATAGAAGCTGTTTTGATCATGTGTCGCAACTCCGACTCGGTGAGGTGCTCGGTCTGCTTTTCCACTCCCATCAGGTTGGTGACAAAGGTGGTGGACGACGAAAGCAGCTTAACGAACGGATAAAACATTTTGCTGAAAAAATTGATGAAGGGAGCCACCCGCACAGCCACTTTTTCGGGATTGCTCAGCGCGACGGTTTTAGGTACCAGTTCGCCGATAACAATAGAAATATAGGTAATCAGAAACATAACAACCACCATGGAAATACCTTCGGCATAAGGTTTAAGGCTTGGGATGGCTTCAAACAGTGGCGATACCTCGCGGGCAATGCTCATACCTCCGTAAGCACCGGTGATAAGACTTATTAACGTAATACCCACCTGAACCGATGAAAGAAATTTTTCGGAGTTTGACCGCAGGCTTAGCGCAGTGCGTGCTCCTTTGCTGCCATTTTGCCGGTATTGCTCCAACCGGGTTTCCTTGCTCGAAACCAGAGCAATTTCCGACAGTGAAAAAAAACCGTTAATCAGGATAAGCAGTAATAAAATAAATATTTCCATTGTTGATTGATAATATAAATAAGAGCAATAATCATCAGACTTCGAAAGTCAGCCGTTTTCCCCGCACTTCATCATTCACTTCACCCTTATCGAACACTTTTTTCCCGTTGACAAAAGTAGTTACAACTGCAGCATCAAAAGTTGTTCCTTCGAAGGGTGACCAGCCGCATTTGTAAAGTATATTATCTGTGGTCACCAGTTGGGGAGAATTGGGATTGACCAGCACCAGGTCGGCATAGTAATCGGGGCGAATGTAGCCCCGTTTGTGTATTCTGAAAAGTTCGGCGGGTGCATGACACATTTTCTCAACCACTTTTTCCACCGTAAAATAACCCTGCTTTGCAAGCTGAAGCATGGCTACGAGTGAATGTTGTACCAATGGACCTCCCGAATAGGATTTGTAACAGTTATTACTTTTTTCTTCGATCAGATGCGGTGCATGATCCGTAGCAACCACGTCTATTTTTCCACTGTTGACTGCTTCAATCAGTGCAAGCCGGTCATTCTCCGTTTTTATAGCCGGGTTCCATTTAATGCGGCTACCGTAGCGGGCGTAATCGTCGGACGAAAACCACAAATGATGTACGCAGGCTTCGGCAGTTATTTTTTTATCTCTTACGGGAGAGCTGTTGCTGAATAATGACATTTCGCGGGCAGTGGACAAATGCAGCACATGCAGTCTGGTGCCGTATTTCACAGCCATTTCCACAGCAAATGAGGATGATTTGTAACAAGCTTCTTCAGATCGGATGAATGGATGAAATTCACATCCGATATTGTCACCGTAGATATTTTTATAATAACTGAGATTTTTCTGAATAGTGGGTTCGTCCTCACAGTGTGTAGCAATGAGGGTTGGCACTTCGGCAAATATCCGGTTTAATGTGTCCAGATCATCCACCAGCATATTGCCTGTAGAAGAACCCATAAATACTTTCACCCCACACACATCAGCAGGATTAACTTTCACCAGCTCGCGTATATTCTGATTGGTGGCGCCGAGATAAAAAGAGTAATTAGCCATCGACCTGGTAGCTGCCAGGGCGTATTTTTCTTCCAGAAGTTCAAGTGTGGTAGTTTGGGGTTTGGTGTTTGGCATTTCCATATACGAGGTCACACCACCAGCCACTGCAGCCCTGCTTTCGGTGAATATATCGCCCTTAGCGGTCATACCGGGCTCCCTGAAATGCACCTGATCATCAATCACACCAGGGAGGAGCCACATTCCTTCTGCTTCAATTTTCTCAACCGGATTTTTTAGTACTATTTCATCGCCATCCCGATAAATATGTTCTATCCGGTCATGACCAATCAAAACTGAACCTTTGAAAATCTGTCCTTCATTGACAATATTCGCATTGCAAATTAGTTTTTTCATAATGCTTTCAGTTTAAAGGGTTAGTTAAGCGAAAGTATGTAAAATATTTGTTATTATTTCTTTTTCTGAGGAAATTTTCGGGTAAAACTGGTTAATTTTAATTGAATAACTCCTAAAAAGGCTTCTCCGAAAATGCCGCCACTCATCTTAGATGTTCCCAGCTGACGATTGATGAAGATAATGGGAACTTCCCTGAGTGTAAATCCGCACTTGTAGGCGGTAAATTTCATCTCTATCTGAAACGCATAGCCCTTGAACCGGATTTTGTCCAGTTCGATGGTTTCGAGCACTTCGCGGCGATAGCATTTGAAACCGGCAGTAGTATCATAGATTTTCAAACCGGTAATGAATTTCACATACTTGGATGCAAAATACGACATGAGCACGCGGCCGATAGGCCAGTTGACCACATTTACCCCGCTCACATACCTCGACCCGATGGCCACATCGGCACCTTCATTTGCACAGGCATTGT
>CALMZF010000398.1 GCA_937870645.1 uncultured Paludibacter sp.
TTTACTCTTTGTACTTTTTTCCTGGTTCTTTTGTCTTTTGTCTTTGCTCTTTATTCTTTGTTCTATAAAAAATGAAATCAACCCCGATTAACAATAGCAGCGTTAATAAAACCATCCTGCTGGCAGCAACGATGGCCACTCATTTCTTCAATCCGTTTATGGGAGCGGCCGTCAATGTTGCTCTAAAGAAAATCGGAACCGATTTCGCCATGTCGGCAGTGGGGTTGAGCTGGGTTTCCATGTCGTACCTGTTGGCGTCGGTCATATTTCTGGTGCCCTTTGGCAAACTGGGTGACACCTGGGGGCGAACCAGAATGTTTTTGTACGGAACCATTTTCTTTGCCATTACCACCTTTTTGTGTGCATTTGTTCCCAACTCCACGCTGCTGATAGTCATGCGATTTTTGCAGGGAATAGCATCAGCCATGATGACAAGTACGCTCATGGCCTACGTGATTTCGGCTTTTCCACCTGACAAAAGAGGAAAAATGATAGGACTGAATGTTTCGGCTGTTTACGTAGGGTCGTCACTGGCTCCAATGTTTGGTGGTTTAATAACCGATGCTTTCAGCTGGCGGAGTATTTTTCTTATCAATGCCGTAGCAAGTTCGCTTGTAGCCATTCTTATTCTGTGGAAACTCAACCGCGAATTATCGGAAACAATGAAAGAGAAATTCGACTTCAAAGGTACATTTTTATACATGATATCCATTTCGATGCTCATGTACGGCTTGTCGAAACTGCCTCATCAGTATGCTATTATTCTCACCCTAGCCGGAATAACCGGATTGTTTGTCTTTGCCAAAATAGAGTTAAAAACAAAATTTCCGGTGCTGAATATCCGCTTATTTACCGAAAACCGGGTATTTGCTCTCTCCAATTTATCAGCATTGATCAACTATGCGGCTACATTCTCCATGTCGTTTATGCTCAGCCTGTATTTGCAATATGTCAAAGGGATGGAAGCGCGGGAAGCCGGTTTGGTACTGGTGGCGCAACCCATTCTGATGGCCATAGTGTCTACTTTCTCCGGGCGGCTGTCCGACAGGAAGAATCCCCGCAAACTGGCGGCACTGGGAATGGGAATAAGTGCCGTGGGATTATTGATATTGAGTTTTATAAGTTCAGAGACTGCAATCATTTATATACTGTTCGGTTTAATAATTCTGGGAACCGGTTTCGGACTGTTTTCATCGCCCAATACCAATGTGGTGATGGGCTCGGTGGATAAAAGAGTGTACGGAACCGCATCGGCAATTCTGGCAACCATGCGCAGCACCGGTATGATGTTCAGCATGGCTATTGCCTCATTGACCATCCATCTGTTTCTTGGTGATGCGCAAATAAATGTTTCGAATATACCCCAACTCATAACCAGTACTAAAATAGTTTTTGCACTGTTTACAGTTTTGTGTTTTATTGGGGTTTATACTTCGCTGGTAAAAGCAAATATTCAAATTCCAACGTTGAAGGATGAGTAAAGTTGATAATAGAAGCTGACTACATAACGAAGAATTATTGATAAATAAAGCCCTCCGGAACATTCATTCGAAGGGCTTTATTATTACTTAATACTGTTATATTATAGCCTAAATTATTATCTGTCAATCAATTTTGCATTGGCAGGTTGGTATCTTTCTCCATGGAGCGTAATCTTAGAAGCTGCTTCTTCTATCATTCGCAAATCTTCGGCAGTCAGTTGCACATCTACCGCACCGATATTTTCGTTGAAGCGTTCCGGTTTAGTAGTTCCAGGAATAGGTACAATCCACGGTTTCTGAGCCAGCAGCCAGGCAAGCGCTATTTGTGCAGGAGTAGCTTCTTTTTCAGCAGCAATATTGTTTAGCAAATCTACCAATGCCATATTGGCTGCCCGGTTTTCAGCATTGAAACGGGGAACTGTATTTCTGAAATCGTTGCTGGCAAAAGTTGTTTCAGCAGTGATTTTACCGGTAAGGAAACCCTTGCCAAGCGGACTGAAAGGTACAAAGCCAATTCCCAGTTCTTCTAGCACTGGCATAATCTCAGCTTCCGGTTCACGCCAGAAAAGCGAATATTCACTTTGAAGTGCGGTAACAGGTTGCACGGCATGCGCGCGACGAATGTTTTTTACACCGGCTTCGGACAATCCAAAGTATTTTACCTTTCCTTCCTGAATTAAATCCTTTACAGTTCCTGCCACATCTTCCATCGGAACATTCGGGTCAACCCGGTGCTGATAAAGTAAGTCGATTGTCTCCACTCTCAACCGTTTCAAAGAAGCTTCCACTACCTGGCGGATATGTTCGGGGCGACTGTTTAGTCCACCGGCTATTCCTCCCACATCAAAACCAAATTTGGTAGCGATTGCCACTTTGTTGCGAAAAGGAGCCAACGCTTCACCCACCAGTTCTTCGTTGGTATAAGGTCCGTAAACTTCGGCTGTATCAAAAAAGGTGACACCACTTTCCACCGCTTTGCGAATTAGCGCAATCATTTCCGATTTGTCGGCCACAGTGCCGTAACCGAAACTCATTCCCATACAGCCCAGTCCTAAGGCAGATACTTCCAACCCGCCGGTACCTAATTTTCTTGTTTGCATAATATTATAATTTTATTTCATCTGTTTTTTTGTCCCTTAATCTTTCAAATCAAAGAGACACAATGAACCTCAACCCTCCCAATATCAATTTTTACGATTGTGTTATCAATTTTGTGAACGATAAAGACCCTAATTTCCATTTCCCTTTTTGTTTTATGTACACTTCGGTAACCATAAAAGGATTGGTCACTTCATTCCCGCCCACAATGGCTAACAAATCAATTCTATTCAAAAGGATGGCAGTCTTGTCAATAATGTTTACGGATACTTCATGAATATCGGCTTTCTTATACCAAATTCCTCCGCTTTTTATCACATTAAGTTCCTGTTCGGTTCCCCAGCTTCCTCCCATGTGTACAAATACGGCTTTAGCATGAAAGAGATTGCTCAGGGCATCTACATTTTTATCAGACATCCACTGCCATTTGTCTTTGGATAGCTGAATGATTTTCTGCTCAGCTTTCGAAGTACCTGTGACGTTTGCTTTAACTTCATTTTGCTGTGAATAAGAATACTGATAAACGAAAGCGAATAAGAAAAGTACAAAAATTGATTTTTTCATAGTAACTGATTTTTTCATTGTTTTTAAAAAGGGAATTATTTGATCTGTGAATTGTAAATGGCGATCCAATGAATTATATTTTTACGATCATTTTCTTCCACCCATCCACTTTACTATTGCAGGATCGCGATGGTCAAAAAACAGACTTTTTCCTGTATCAAGCGTGGAAATTGCTTCCATATCTTCGGCGCTTAGTTTAAAGTCAAAGATATTGAAATTCTCAACAATACGTTCTTTATGAACTGATTTGGGAATAACGACAACACTTCGTTGGGTAAGCCAGCGCAAAATAACCTGCGCAATGGTTTTGTTGTATTTTTCTCCGATAGTTGCCAACAGTTCATTTTTGAAAATGTCATTTCTGCCTTCGGCAAAAGGTCCCCACGATTCTATTTGTACCTTATTTTCAATTAAGAACTTTTGTGTCTCAATGTGCTGATTGAAAGGATGTGTTTCGATTTGATTTACAACCGGAACAACCTCATTGAATACGATCATATCCATTACCCTGTCCGGTGGGAAGTTGCTGATACCGATGGCTCTGATTT
>CALMZF010000399.1 GCA_937870645.1 uncultured Paludibacter sp.
CGATTTTAATAATTTCTTCGTCCGAAATTCCGGTAGAGCGGTGTTGTTTTTTCAGAAAATAACGGCCTGTTTCGAGCATGATTTGGAGCGGTATCATACCCACCAGTTCCGAACCGGTTACCCGAATTCCTCGTACAGCCGCCCGTTCGCAAGCCAGCTCAAAAACCTGATGGAGCGGTACTGCGGTGGTGTCGGTAATGTTGAAGGAAAGCTGGGCAATGCCGTATTCCTCTATATACCAGCCAATTCCTTTCACTCCTTTCAGCAAACCAGGTGTGTAAACGGTGTTTCCTTCGGCATCTTTTACTATTTTTCCGGTCAACGGATTTCCTTCACGCTTGATGCGACCTTTCTCACGAATATCGAAAGCGATGCTGTTTGCCCAGCGGGTGGAAGTGGTGTTCAGATTGACATTATAGGCAATCAGCAAATTTCGAGCACTGACTGCTACGGCACCGGCTTTTCGCACTGTATCATTAAATTCAGCTGGTCCAAAATCGGGTTTCCATTCCGGATTTGTAAGTTTTTTTGGCAATCCCTCATATTCACCTGCACGACAAGCTGCCAGGTTGCGGCGTTTTTCTTCGGTACAGGCAAATTCGTAGAAATAACCCGGAATGCCGAGTTCATCACCAATGCGTTTGCCTAATTTTCGGGCAAATTCCACCGTTTCTTCCATGGTGATATTCTTTATCGGGATAAATGGCAGCACGTCCGTTGCACCAAACCGGGGATGTTCGCCGTGATGCTTACTCATGTCAATCAGTTCCGATGCCTTTTTCACTGCCCGGAATGCCGCTTCGCACACCGCATTTGGCTCTCCAACAAAAGTTACCACCGTGCGGTTGGTTGCCTTTCCGGGATCCACATCAATGAGTTTCACACCTTCCACCGATTTTATTTCGTCGGTTATCTGATTGATAATCTGCATATTCTGTCCCTCGCTGAAATTGGGGACGCATTCTATAAGAGCAGCCCCCCGGCCCCCTGAAGGGGGAGTTTGTGAAGGTTGATTGTTTTTCATATTTGTTTTTACTATTATTTAAAATTTCTTTTTTGATTTATATAATCATTGATCAATGCTCTATAATTCCCCCTTTAGGAGGCTAGGGGGCAGGCTTAATCTGTCCTTGCCGGTACAAAATCTCCCGAAAATCATTTGTCGGGAAAATAATAAAATCGGCCTTGTTTCCCTTTTTCAATACTCCGATATCATTTCTTTTCAAAGCTCTTGCAGCCCGGCATGTCAGTGCTGCCCAGGTTTCTGCCATCGAGAGTTTTTCATAAGCTCCGAGAATAGCTGCCTGAACCAGTAAATTGCCCATCGGCGCACTGCCAGGGTTCCAATCGGACGCTATGACGAGCGAACAACCCGCATCGAGCAGTTTTCGGGCCGGTGCAAACCGCTCTCCCAGACCAATCGATGCACCAGGCAACACGACGGGAATGACATCGCTTTTTGCTAAAATCTTAATTTCACGGTCATCTGCATATTCCAGGTGATCGATAGAAATAGCCTGAAATTCAGCGGCTAATGAAGCGCAATTGGCGGAAAACTGGTCGCCGTGAATGACGACATCAAAGCCCATTTTCTTCGCTTCCAAAAGATAATACTTTGCATCGGAAACAGAAAATGCTCCCTTTTCAACGAAAATATCCACACGGTTAGCCAGATTTTGCTTTCTTACTTCGGGTAGAAGATTTTCAATGATATACTGCAAATATTCACGTTCGTTTCCCGTAAAATCTTTCGGCTTGATATGTGCAGCGAGGCAAGTCGGGATTAGGTCAGCGTTTGTTTCTTGATTGGCTAATTGAACGGCTTTCAGCATTTTTAATTCATCGTCCACTGAAAGTCCGTAACCGCTTTTCACTTCAATAGTTGTAATACCCTGCTGAAAGAGTTTTTCGGCACGTTCAGCAGTCAGATTTGCCAGTTCTACCTGCACGTTCAGATCTGTGTATGTATTTAT
>CALMZF010000400.1 GCA_937870645.1 uncultured Paludibacter sp.
GCTTCCTGATAGGAAATTTCGGGTTGGTTTTGTTCCAATACATCTTTAATTCCCTGAGATAGTTTGCTAATATTGAGCGATGTTATTCCGCTGCTTATTAAATTATTTCCCAAACTTAAACCCAGGGCATAACTTACTTTATCCATATTATTCCGTTATTTTTATAAAATTTTTGTGTTAAAAAATGACTGCAAAGATAGATGAATTATTTGAATAATAGGATGTTAATTTATTAAAATTATCTTGCTGAAACCACAACAGGCAATTTTTCGACTTTTCGGACACCGCTTTCGGCATTAAATACTTCGAAATAAAGCATATATATGCCCGGATTGATATTTTTACCTTTATCGGTTCGGCCATCCCAGGTCAAATAACCGTCGGTGGAAAGCAGCTGATTAGCAGCGAGTTGGCGAACCCTCACACCAACAGAATTGAAAATCAACACATTGGCCGTAAATCCTCCGGCTTCGGTTTTATACCTTATCAGACAGATATCATCCATTCCATTATTGTCGGGTGTAAAGCTTTCGGGCTCTATCCACACCCATTTTTCTGGAATTTCAGTAGTGGAAATTTCCCGATATTGCGAATTTCTGTAACCCGGTGTGCCATAACGAACTTCGGAAGCTGCCGAATGCCAGCTGTCTGGATTTTGTGATGGCAACGAAGGATTAATTCGTTCTAGCGATACGCCGGCGGTTATTCTCACCATCGGATGGTGCCATTTTACATCGTATTTCACTTCGTCGAAGATACTGTCGCCTGTGGCATTCGTTATCAGAAAACTTGCACCGGCATTATTCAGTGCAGACCATTTGGGAGAAATCAGGATATTTGCCGTATCCGGTGCCTGATAGACGGTTCGAATGGTATCCGCATTGGTGGTTAGCGCCAGATATTGATGCGGCAGGAATAACGTTTTGGTAGGAAAAAAATTGGCAGGAGTGAAAGTACCATTAGTTTTTCGGGTACCGAAGGCTATTTTACTCAAATCCAGCACCTTCGATGAATTGTTGTAAATTTCGAAATACTCCGGCACATCAACAGTGGGTTCAAACAGGATTTCATTAATAACCAAATCACCGTATCCGACGGGCTCTACTATTCCGATTTGTTTTTGCGTGTTTTCCAGCATATTTCCTGAAAGGTCTTTGACATTCAATACATTAACAGTATATATTTTACCCCGTTGAAAATCTGAGGTAAAAGTTAATTCCACAGTCGTTTTATCGGCGGAAATTAATTGATTGGAAGGACTTCCCATGCTATTATCCACCTGAAACTGAGCTGCCGAAAAATCAACCACTTCTGAAAAGTTCAGAATTAATTTATTCGGTTCTACGAGGGTTAGTTTTGTCCATACCGGTGGGGTAATATCCAATAGTTTTTTGCCGGTTACCTGAATATCATCAAAATAGTAGGCATTTCCGGTGGTGGATGAATTGGAATAAAGCACACCGAAATATTTACTTCCCTGTACTTTATTGTCAACAGCTTCTTCCCCTTCCAATATAAAATCAGCATCCGCAGGCAGTTTGCGGTACAGTGTAAACTTTCCGGATTTATCGCGGGTAACTTTCACCCTGACTTCCACCGGATTAATGTCAATGATTTTGTCTGTACCATCAATAATTTTTGTTTTTGTGGCTCCCTCTTGCCTGTAAAGCGAAATTTCATCGTTGGTATTCCCAACCTGAACATAATATCCGTAACAATCGCCGGATACATCGGCCCTGTCGGATGTGAGATAAACGGATGCATAATTGGAAGACGAGGTTGTATAAGCTATTTTCACCCAAAATTCCCACACGGCATCTTCAAAAGCTTCCGACGGTGTGGATAGATAAGACTTTGAAGTGGTGGCAGCCTGCGATTGCAACTGAAACTGAGTATTTACCCTGAAATTTTCGGCTGTTCCCGTCCAAACAGGATTTTGAGTGAAATTACCATCCGAAAATGTTTCATTTATCTGCGAAAATGCATAAAAAGGCAACAGAATAATTAAAATTATCAACGATTTCTTCATAAAATGCAGTAAATAAGTTGAAATGAATTAATTTTGCAGAGATTTTGAAAGGGAGAACAATAAGAAGACAAATATAGTTATAATTTTAAATTAGAAGAAATTACATTAAAATATAAAAGTATGAAGGTAGCTATCGTTGGCGCCAGTGGTGCCGTAGGACAGGAATTTTTAAGGGTATTGGAGGAAAGAAATTTTCCGCTGACTGAACTTGTATTGTTCGGCTCGTCGCGCAGTGCAGGAAAAGAGTATGAATTCAGGGGAAAAAAACTCGTAGTGAAGGAATTGGCTCATGGCGATGATTTCAAGGGAATTGACATCGCTTTTACCTCAGCCGGAGCTGGTATTTCCAAAGAATTTGCAGCTGATATTACCAAATTCGGCGCTGTGATGATTGACAATTCAAGCGCATTCCGTATGGAAAACGACATACCATTGGTGGTGCCGGAAGTAAATGCTGCCGATGCAAAAGATCGCCCGCGCGGAATAATTGCCAATCCAAACTGCACTACCATTCAAATGGTTGTAGCGCTGAAAGCCCTCGAAGATATTTCGCACATCAAACGCGTTCATGTTTCATCCTATCAGGCTGCCAGCGGCGCCGGCGCAGCAGCTATGGACGAACTTGCTTTGCAATACACTCAAATTGCCAACGGTGAAGAACCAACTGTTAGCAAATTCGCTTATCAGCTGGCTTACAACGTGATACCTCATATCGATGTATTTACCGACAACGGCTATACCAAAGAGGAAATGAAAATGTACTACGAAACACGCAAAATCATGCATTCTGACGTGGAAGTAAGTGCCACCTGCGTACGTGTACCTACCTTGCGTGCTCACTCCGAAAGTGTTTGGGCCGAAACCGAACGTCCGATCAGCGTAGAAGAAGCCCGCGAAGCATTTTCGAAGGCTCAGGGAGTGGTTTTGATGGATAATCCGGCAGAAAAAATATATCCTATGCCACTTTTCTTATCCGGCAAAGATCCTGTACATGTAGGCCGTGTGCGCAAAGATATATCCAACCCCAACGGCATCACATTCTGGTGTGTGAGCGATCAAATCAAAAAAGGCGCTGCTCTCAATGCTGTGCAGATTGCCGAATACCTGATAGCCGAAAAGGATATTTAATTCTATACAGAACTACAACAGGCACATAAGTTTACATTTTCTAAGTTTAATATTTTGAAAATAGCTTAAGTGTCTGTTGTAGTTTTTTTATTTTAAATAAAATGGAAATTAAAGCACAGTCAATCAAAGAATTACGGCAAATACCGGGAGTTGGTCCATCCATAGCCAACGATTTATACCGAATTGGCATCCGAAAAATTGAAGATTTGAAATTCAAAAATCCGGAAGATTTGTACGATTGGTCCAATCAGATGGCAGGTTGCGTGCAGGACCGATGCTTGCTATACGTTTTCCGGTGTGCAGTCTATTTTGCCGAAACAGAACCCGAAAACCATGAACCTGAAAAACTCAACTGGTGGAACTGGAAAATATAAAGGTTATGAAAATAATACCTGGCCACATTGATGAGTCCGTTAACTTCTGACTTAAGGTTTTGAACTTTTTATAATATGATGTCGTTATTAGTATCAAAATATATGCAATATGAAATTTACTTACGATAAAGAAAAGAAAATGAGCACATTATTCAATAATGGCGAAGTTTTCCCTTTGGAAACTTCGGTAGAATACACCAGTGGAGGTGTTGTTAGTAAACAAATTACAAAAAGTCCGGCAGGAAATGTCACCCTGTTTTCATTTGACAAAGGACAAGGGCTTACTGAACATACCGCATCCTTCGATGCCATGGTCCAAATAATCGATGGAGTAGCTGAAATACACATTGACGGGATACCACGACTGGTTAAAAAAGGCGAGTGTATCATTATGCCAGCCAATCATCCGCATGCACTAAATGCAGTGGAACCCTTCAAGATGCTGTTGATTATGATTAAGGGTTAATATCCGGTTTTCATTTTCCTGATATATCAATTTCTGTATTTTTTTACATATTTAACATTCAATTCCGTTAAAAGGTGTATCTTTGCAGCCCAAAATAAATTATAACAATAAAATATGGATACGACGGAATTGGTGGGTTACATTGCAATGGCTTTTTTAGTAGTTTCATTTCTCCCGAAACAAATCAGAAAAATTCGATTAATTAACTTCATAGGTTGCTCGTTATTTGTTATTTATGGAATATTATTGGGATGGAAATGGCCGCTGATTGTTTCCAACGGACTGATTGCACTTATTCAGATTTATTATTTATTTATTGCAAAAAATAAAATTGTGGATTGAAATAAAATAAAAAAATTCTTGCGACCGGAAACATTCATTTGCTTCCGGTCGTTTTGTTTATTCAATAATGTTAATCAAATTCAACGCCCGGGGTGGTTTTTTTGCCAAAACAACGAAACTTGTTACCTTTGCAGGCTCAAAATGAATTATTTATGGATTTCAACTACGATGTAATAGTGATAGGTGCCGGTCACGCCGGCTGTGAAGCAGCAACCGCTTCGGCCAATCTGGGATCGAAAACGCTGCTTATCACTATGGATATGAACAAGATAGCACAGATGAGCTGCAATCCGGCCGTAGGCGGCATTGCCAAGGGTCAGATTGTGCGTGAAATTGATGCTTTGGGTGGACAAATGGGAATTGTGACCGACAAAAGCGCCATCCAGTTCCGCATGCTCAACCGCTCGAAAGGTCCGGCCATGTGGAGCCCACGTTCTCAAAGCGACCGTCATCAGTTTATACAGGAATGGACAGAAATCGTTTCAAATACTGATAATTTATATATCTGGCAGGACACTGTAAAGGAATTAATCATTGATAATAAGCAGGTTACAGGTATAAAAACCCTGCTTGGCGTGGAAATGAAGGCCAAATGTGTGGTGTTAACAGCAGGCACATTCCTGAGAGGATTAATACATGTTGGAAAAATGCAAATTGACGGAGGACGTGTTTCGGAACCTGCATCTTACGGCTTGACCGAACAACTAAAATCAATCGGGTTCACAGCCGACCGAATGAAAACAGGTACTCCTATGCGGGTTGACGGACGAACGATTGATTTCAGCCAGCTGACCGAACAGGAAGGAGAAAACGATTTTCATAAATTTTCATTTCTGAAAGAAG
>CALMZF010000401.1 GCA_937870645.1 uncultured Paludibacter sp.
TTTTGTTTCATCACAAAAGTAATTTAATTTTTCTCAAATCATCGCAATAGAATTTTATAGGTTTGTTTTTTATATTGTACTTTTTAAAACCCTTATCCAAGGTGAATTCCTAAACTAATATGAAAGTCTTCCGGTTCGTATGCAAATTCAAAAGCCGGTCCAATATGAATATTTTTAATTTCAAATTCGTAGGAAGTTTCAGCATGTAATGCAAAATTCGGCTTTGAATTTCTGTCTTCAAATGCCAAACCCGGCGACAAGGATAAATTTAGTTTTTCAATTGGTCTATACCTGGCAACTATTCCAAATGTGTTATGTTTATGTTCGTCAAATACTCTTTCATAACCTATTCCAAGTCCAAAATTTGAATTTGGGATGTTTCTCACATAATGAATGTGAAGTCCATAGGCAAATACTTTTTCCTTAAGAAAATAAACAGATGAATTGGCAATTCCAATTTCATTCTTATGGTGTTCGTGGTTATCTAAATCTTTTTCTGAATTTTCATTTTTTTGAGCGGGTAAATTTAATGATAATACTGTTACCACTAAGGTTAAAAGGGGTTTCAATTTCATTGTTATGTTGTTTTTGTTATTTCATTTTGTGGTTTTTCTTTGACAACTAATTCTGGTATCCCCCGTTTTCTGACAACCTGTTCCGATTTTTCGGGGAACGGGTATAAGGTTGTTTGTTTTCCGCAGATATAAAATTCAAAGATAAAAGTTTAATTTCAATATACACATCCAGTTATTTTATTTTCACATTGGTAGATTGCTCAGAAATTCAGCTTAAAGTTGTAAGCTAAAAAAACTGATTTCGGAATTCATGGAGAAATTTGTTTTTACCAAACCTATCTTCAGTCGTCCAGCTCGCTTGATGGATTGCATATGGATTGGTCAGCGGTACGCCCGGAAGCTCACCGTCTCAGTGTCAGAAGATACAAAACGGTATTTGGAACTGATCATGGAATGGCAGTTACGGAATTGGTTTTACTCCTTTCTAACGTATCGGTCTCTATCCTGTCCGATGGGTAAAATTTCAGAATAGATTGTTCTGATTATACCCGATAAGGTCTATTTATGTTAAAAATGGGATATTTATACCCGATATGATATAAATTTAAAAACATTCATTATATTTGTACCCGAAAGGGTATAAATTTAATCGCTATGTTATGAATGTAAGCGAATTTGTAAAGCAACGAAGGAATAATGCGAAACTTACACAACCCGAACTGGCTGCAAAAGCCGGTGTGGGATTGCGGTTCCTGCGCGACCTTGAACAGGGGAAGCCAACCTTACGCATGGATAAAGTGAATCAGGTTTTACAACTGTTTGGACATGAACTTGGTCCTGTAGAAACCAGAAAGACAAATCACTAAATCAACCCGTATGAGAAAAGCAGAAATCAAAATATATGAAAAAACTGCCGGTTGGTTAAGTCAGGATGAGAATGGTTTTCATTTCACGTACGCCAATACTTATCTGGAAAGCACCAATCCAATGGCAGTTAGTCTCACTTTGCCATTACAGGAAAACTCTTTTCATAGCCCAGTTCTCTTTCCTTTTTTCGATGGACTGATACCGGAAGGCTGGTTGCTCGACATTGCAGAAAAAAACTGGAAACTCGATCCCCGTGACCGAATGGGTTTGCTGTTGACATGTTGCAGAGATTGTATCGGGGCAGTAAGTATCATACCGGCAGAAGAGGTGGAATTTTAAATCATTTACAATATGCGTTGTTTATACTGTTACCAGCCATTATCGGAACAAGAAACTGACTTTCATGCTTCGTGCAGCAGGAAAATGTTCGGAACTCCAGTAGCTCCCGAATTACCTTATGATGAAAACCAGATGAATGAACTGGCTTTAAAAGTAATACAAAGTCAACTGGCGGTTACGGGAGTTCAACCCAAATTATCTTTAAATCTTAGTTCGGGTGATAAAAAATCAGATCCGAAGCGTTTTACAATTGTTGGTTTATGGGGAAATTTCATTCTTAAACCCCCGACAACACGCTATCCTGAAATACCGGAAGTTGAAGATTTGACCATGCATTTAGCCAAAATAGCCAGAATAAACGTTGTACCACATAGTTTGATCCGATTAAAATCGGGACAATTAGCCTATATTACCAAACGAATCGACCGCATTGGAAAATCGAAACTACACATGGAAGATATGTGCCAGCTGACTGAACGGCTGACCGAACATAAATACCAGGCTTCGTACGAACAAATTGGAAAAGCAATTCTAAGATATTCAGTCAATCCGGGGCTCGATGTGATCAACTTCTGTGAGCTGGTTTTATTCTCGTTTCTGACCGGTGATGCTGATATGCACCTGAAAAACTTTTCAATCCTGCACGACCCGGCAATCGGTCCGGTACTTTCGCCCGCTTATGACTTACTTTCAACGGCACTCATAAATCTTGCCGATGATGAAGACCTGGCTCTCACACTTAACGGGAAAAAGAAACGAATTAAACGCATTGATTTTGAAACAGCCTTCACTACCTTACATTTAGATACGAAGCAACAGGCCAATCTTTTCCTGAAAATGGGAAAAGCAAAAAAGAAATGGTTGGAATTTATTGAGATAAGCTTCCTCAGTGATGATTTCAAAACCGGATTTTTACAACTAATTAATGAACGATTCGAGAGAATTTCAGTGTAATTGTTATTTTACAAATACTAATTTAAAAACCGTAATCGGTTACTTTTACGTCGCAGATAATCAGATAGATATACATGTTTTTGCGAATAATCTATTTGTTACATATTTGTAATGCACATGCATCAAGCAGATTATCAGAACCAAATTCCATCGAAGAAATAAAGTAAAAGTCAAAAAAACCTCACGGGAATTATCTATAACACCCCAATCTGAATTTTTACAATCAGGTTGGGATGAATTGTTTTAAACAGCTAAAGTATTTATCTACTTGTTCTTTCGGATATATTGACGTAAAAAATAATGATAACCTGTTCTAATTTGAGGACCTGACTGCCTCAGACATATTTTATAATCCGGATTTAACCGGATGCTCTGAAATCGGGTTTTTCAAATTACTTTCCGAAATGATCGCTCGGGTGAGCAGTAATTCTTATCCGTTTTAATT
>CALMZF010000402.1 GCA_937870645.1 uncultured Paludibacter sp.
GATCCTAATCCTGATTTTACAGCAGGTGGAAGTATTAATTTAGGCTACAAGGGTTTTGATTTTAGTGTTACACTTTACGGAGCATTTGGGCAACAAATTGCAAAATCGTATCGTAAATTTGGCGACGGTCGTCACGAAAATTATACCACTGAAGTATATGAACGCTGGCATGGTGAAGGAACTTCGAACAAATGGCCCCGACTGACAGCCGGTACAAATGCCAATTACATGAATATCTCCGACCTTTATATCGAAGATGCAGATTTTGTGAAAATTCAAAACTTAACCATTGGTTATGACTTCAAAAAACTCTTCAAGAGCTTACCGATGTCACAGGCCAGATTGTATTTTTCGGCACAAAATCTATTCACCTTTACCGGTTACTCAGGTATGGATCCTGAAGTTGGTTACTCTCCACAAGATACAGATGGAACAACTCAAAATTGGGCTAAAGGAATTGACCTCGGTTTCTATCCGCAACCAAGAACATATTTAGTTGGCGTAAATCTTAAATTTTAATAGAAGATTAATATGAAAAAAATAATATATTTAGCGATAATTACAGCAACCGTGCTTTTTACCGGTTGTGAGAGTTTTCTTGACACAAAGGACCTGACTCACAAAAATACCTCGAACTATCCGCAAACAGTTACGGATGCGCAACAAGTAATTGCAGGTATTTATAACAATTTGAATATAACACATGCCAGCCCTGCATCTTCATTTTTATTCATTTCAGAGCTTGCTTCTGATGACCGTTTTGGTGGTGGTGGCAAACAAGATTTTTCTTTTCAGTCAAAAGACTTGTTGATGCAAGCTGGTTCCAATGAATGTGAACAATTTTGGAAAGACCGTTATGCAGGCATTTTCCGCGCAAACACAGCCATCGAAACTTTGGCAAATTGCTCCGGATACGAAAGCGATAACCAGAAAAATCAAATGATAGGTGAAGCATATTTCATGCGTGCTTTATATTATTATGAACTGGCTTCTGAATTCGAGAATATTCCTTTAGTAATTACATCGGCTTCGGGCAATCCTGCACAGGCTACTCCGGATCAAACATGGGGACAGATTTGTGCTGACCTTTTGAAAGCAATTGAATTGATGCCGGATAATAAGGCAAATACTTTTGTTGCTGCTGGTCATGCCGACAATTGGGCTGCTGAAGCTTTATTGGGACGTGCTTTCTTATTCTATACCGGCTTTTATGAAAAAGCTGCTGTAACTCTTCCTGATGGAACAAGTTTAGATAAAGCTGCTGTAGTTGCAAAAATTGATGATTGCGTAAATAATTCCGGTTATTCACTGGTTCCTGATTTCCGTAACCTCTGGGCTTATTCAAACAGACTTACAAAAGAAGACTACACATATACAAAAGGACAAGGTTTGAAATGGGTAGAAGACGATAACGGTATCAACCCGGAATCTATGTTTGCTATCAAATTCTCAAAATTCGCCTCTTGGGGAACAACAATTGGTTATTCCAATGGTAATGCACTTTATTTTGGAGTACGTGGTGGTCAGGATTTAGCTAAAACTTTCCCGTTTGGTCAGGGTTGGGGTTGTGGTCCGGTAAATCCGGCATTATGGCAGGAATGGGCTGCTGCTGAACCTACTGATATTCGTCGTAAAGCTACAATTTGTGAGATACCGGCTGAATTACCTAATTATACAAAAGGAGCCGCATCTTGGAATGACTTTATTCAGGAAACTGACTATTATGCTAAAAAAACTGCTCCCATAAGTTCCTTTAAAGCTGATGGCGTAAAATGCTGGGAAACTTTTGAGCAAGACATGTATGGTTATACATCTGTAAACTTCCAACTTTCGAATATTCATGATTTGGTACTTATCCGTTTTGCAGATGTTCTTTTGATGCAATCTGAATTAAAAGGAGATGCAACAGGAATGAATAAGGTTCGTGCCCGTGTTGGATTACCAGCTGTCGCTTATAGTTTAGCTGCGCTGCAAAAAGAACGTCGTTGGGAATTTGCCTGCGAAGGAATTCGTTGGAACGATATGCGTCGTTGGCACATTGCTGAAGCTGCTTTGGGTACTCAGATAGGCCAGAATATTTATTTACAGGGAGCTGCAAATAAAAATACAAATCAGGGCACAGGATATGTAGCACGTTATAAAGCTACACGTGGTTTCTTCCCGATACCTGAAAACCAGATTGCATTGTCTAATGGTACATTGAAGCAAAATGCTGGCTGGGGTACTGCTGATACTAATTATACTGGCTGGAAATAATTTTTGTAAAATAAACAAATAAAAAATAGAGATTATGAATAAAATATTTTATATAATATCTGCCTTTATTCTCGTAGCACTCTTCTCTGCCTGTGAACCGATTGTAAATCCCGTAGATATGGGAACTATAATTACTTCTGCAGACGAACTTCAGGCTACGGTAACTCCTGTAATGGATGGAACGAAGAAGACAAATAAAGTAATAGTTAGTTGTACAAGTCCGGTTAGTTGCCAATGGACTGACGGTGTTAAAACTTACACTTCGAATAATACAGAAATGATATTATTTGTTCCTGGTGACATCGAAATTACATTGAAAGCTATGGCTGCTGATGGTACTGTCTTAACTAAGAAATTTACCACGAAAGTTGATGAAATTAAATTCCCTGTTGAACCTCAATATGGTTATTTCTGCGGTTCAGGTGTAAAAACCTGGGTTTGGGCTGTTGATAACACATACACAGGACCACAAAGAATATGGGGTAATGGAAATAGTATTAGTTCAGGAGTTCCTAATTGGTGGGGCAAATCTGCTGCTGATGCTGAACCGGATATTGATCTTACTGCAAAAATGACATTTACATTGAATGGCTTAAAATTTTCAAGAACTGAAAGAGGAGTGACTACTACCGGAAACTTTTCATTTGATATGGGTTCTCATAAAGCATCAACAAGTATAGGCTCAGTTACCTTTATAGGAACAACAATTCCTCATGGAATTGCTCAAAATAATGGTCAAAAAGTAGTTTATACTTTTGATATCAAGAAACTTACCAACGATGAAATGATTTTAATGTATCCTACTGATCCTTTTACTCCTGGAAATGATTCTGAAGGTTGGTTCTGGTTATTTAAACGAGAAGGCTTTACCTATTAAAAAGTTCTTTTCGTTATTTAAACTATTTAATATGTAAGAATGGACTTAAAATTCCGTTCTTACATATTGAAAACATTTCAATATAATAAATCTAACAATTTAATTATAAAGCGACGGGTTTTTGCCCGCCTTCTTTTTGTTCTTTAATAATTTTGAATGAATTATCTACAAAAAAAATATCCTGATTTAAATGTAACTGCTGAAATAGCCATTGTTGAGCCTCATCATAAAGTGAAAGAAATGCAGGTAATCATGCATTTAGATAAACCGGAAGGAAGTTTCAGCCAACAGATACAATCATTCCGTACGGCTATAGTAAAGGTTTTATCAGAAAGAGAATTACAACATGCTTCTGTGTTTTCGGCAAGATGGTTTTTGACCGATCCGGCTAATCAACAGGTACAAATTTCAGCAGAGATGGCTGATGTTTTAGATTGTCCGGTATGTTATATCAAGCAACCGTGCCTAGGTGGAAGAAAAATCGCTCTGGGGATGCCGCTTCATAAAAATATGAAAGTTGAAAAGGGGGGGCTGTCATTTCATGAACACAAAAATTACCGCCATTATTACACTACAGATAACTCTATAAATAATGGCAACGAAAGCGTAAATTCGTATGAACAAACAAAACAATTACTGGAAATATATGAAAAACAATTATCAGACAGAGCATGTACCATCGAAAGAGACTGTCTGAGAACCTGGTTTTTTGTACGTGATGTTGATGTAAATTATCAGGGTGTGGTTGAAGCCCGCAAAGACAACTTCCGATTAAACGGATTGACTGAAAATACACATTATATTGCCAGTACAGGCATTGAAGGAAGTACCGGCGATCCGGACACAAAAGTTGTAATGGATACGTATGCTGTTAAAGGGCTGGATGAAGGTCAGGTGAAATTTCTTTATGCAAAAGAATATCTAAGTCCTACATACGATTACGGAGTTACATTTGAGCGTGGAGTAAGTGTTGATTTTGGTGACCGAAGGAAAGTCTATATCAGCGGAACAGCCAGTATTAATCATGAGGGAACTATCTTGCATCCCGGTGACGTGGAGAAACAGGTTTGCAGAATGTGGGAAAATGTTGAAGCACTTTTGCAGGAGGCTGAATGCTCTTTTGATGATCTCATGCTGCTGATTGTTTATTTGCGTGATATTGCCGATTATCAATCTGTAAAAAGAATGTTTGATGAGAAATTTGCTGATACGCCTAAATTAATAGTACTTGCACCGATATGCAGACCGGGTTGGCTGGTAGAAATGGAATGTATAGCTGCAAAACCAATCAGCAATAATAATTTCAGAGATTTTTGAAAAGGAAATACCTACTTATGTACCCGATTTTTTCTTCTTTTCAGAATTTATTGATTTAATTATTTTTTTGGAAGTCTGCACAATAATTTGTTCCTTTGTGAGCAGGGATTGACGTTAAGTATATGAACAGATTCCGTTTTGTTGACCTTTTTTTTTTAGTGAAAAGTTATGAATAAAATCAGTAGGATATTTTCTTTACGCGCTTTTTTTTCAGTATTGTTTGGCTTTGTCGTGTTTCTGTTTTTTCTGCGGTATTACCAGTTTCATTTACATTACGAGGAACAATTACAACTATTTCTCTTTACTTCGGATTATTGGAGCCAACTAATAAGTAAACCCGGAGGTTTGGCTGATTATATTGGCACATTTTTTACTCAATTCTATTATGTGGAACGACTGGGGGCGTTGATAATTGCCTTATTACTCGTTTTATTGCAATCACAGGTTCATTCCCTTACCAAAAAGATATCTAAAAACGAAAGTTTTTTTCCACTGACATTCATACCCTCCATTCTCATTTTTGCATTACTCTGCAATGAAAATTTCTTGCTAAGTGGTTTAATAGCTCTGATGTTAACGTTGGCGGCTGTTCAGATTTATACGTTGATAAAAAATCCCGTTCTCCGGATTATCGGTGCAATTATTGTTGCTCCTGTTCTTTTCTGGTTTGCCGGTGGTGTCTTTTGGATTTGCAGCTTGCTTTGTCTGATTCTGGAGTGGGGATATTTTAAGCAGCTATCAAAATTACAATCGATAATTTTAATCGTCGGTCTGTTGGTTACAGCATTATCTCCCGTTGTATTCAAACATTTATTTGTTCTTCAGTATCCGTTATCCCGTCTCTGGTGGGGATTATGCTACAGCCGTTATCCGGTTGTTTCTCCGTATCCGCTGCTGGTTGCCTGGTTGTCTGTTCCACTTTTAGTCGTAGCTTTCAGATTTTTACCCGTGATAAAAAAGCAATCCGTTAATATCGCCGTGCTGCTGAGTTTAAGTTTGATTGTTGCCATCTTTGCCGCATATTTTATCCGAAAATCGGCTGATTTCAAAAAAGAAGAGAGTATGGCTTATGATTATTATGCCCGAACCCAAAACTGGGACAAAATAATTGCTCTGGCCAATCATAAAGATCCCGATTCACCTTTATCGGTAGCATGTCTGAATCTGGCGTTGAGCAAGACCGGTAAACTGGGCGACAGCATGTTCCGTTATTTTCAAAATGGTCCCGAAGGATTATTGCCGACCTTTCAGCGTGATTTTACATCACCGTTTATTTCAGGCGAAATATATTATCACCTGGGATTCCTGAATACCTCCATGCGGTATAATTTTGAAGCGATGGAAGCGATTCCGGATTACAAGAAAAGTGCGCGTGCCGTGAAAAGAATGGCGGAAGTGAATTTATTGAACGGAGAATATAAAGTTGCAGCCAAGTACCTGAGTTATTTGCAAAGCACATTATTTTATCGGTCATGGGCTGATGAAACCATGAAGTGCATTGATAATCCCAGGTTGATTGAGCAAAACAAAGAATGGTCTGCCTTGAAGAAGTACCGGCTCACCGAAGATTTTCTTTTCAGCGAACAGGATAAAGATCAAATGCTGGGAATCTTGTTTAGTCATGCCACCACCAATAAAATGGCGTATGAATACCTGATGGCTTATACCTTGCTGACAAAAGACATTGAACATTTCGTGAAGTATTTTCCGCTTGGAAAAAGTCTGGACTATCAGGAAATTCCATCTCATTTTCAGGAAGCGTTGATTCTTTTTTGGTCAACTCAGTCGGCCAATTTCGATCAGACGCCCTGGCCCATCACCGATCCTGTTAAGCAGTATTTGGTGAGTTATGCAAAAGCCTATAACACCAATGGGAGAGAAAATGCCGATCCACGCTCCATGGCTGACTTTTCTCAAACCTACTGGTATTATTATCATTTCAGAAAATAACCCTTATTCGTCTTTTTATGAATAAATACAGCAGCTATATATTAATTTTTTTACTGACTTTGCTGGTTGGTTGTAACGAAAGTGTTAAGTCACCCAAACTGATTGATACTTTTCCCGCCATTTATCCCGATTATACCTTTGTGACTGTTCCGGCATCTATCGCGCCCTTAAATTTTACGATAAAATCGGTGAAGTACGACGTGATTGACGTTGTGGTAACGGGAAAGGTGAACGGCACCCTGCACGTACAGAGTGATGAAATCATTCAGTTTCCGGAGAAAAAATGGCATAACCTGCTTGAAAGCAATAAAGGTTCTGACATTCAGGTGCTGGTTAGTCTGAAATCAGACGGCGTGTGGAAGCAGTATAAAACTTTTCCGGTACATATCAGCCCTAATCCCATTGATTATGGATTGGTGTACCGAATGATTGCGCCGGGCTATGAAGTTTACAGCAAGATGGGCATTTATCAGCGAAATCTGTCTGACTTTGACCAAAAACCCATTGTTGAAAACACCCTGATTCCCGGTTCCTGCGTCAACTGTCACGCTTTCAGTAAAAATAATCCTTCGTTCATGAGCCTTCACGTGCGCGGCACGCACGGCGCGACGATGCTGCAGGTGAACGGGAAAATGCAAATGCTGAACACGAAAACCGACAGCACCATTTCTTCGTGCGTTTACCCGTACTGGCATCCTTCGGGAAAATACATCGCTTACTCTACCAATAAAACCAAACAAGCTTTTCATGTGGTGCGGAATGAACGGGTCGAAGTGTTTGATGAAGCCTCGGATGTGGTGGTTTACGATGTCAACTCCAACCAACTGCTGACCTGTGATGCCTTAAAAACGAGCGCTTTCGAAACATTTCCGGTCTTCTCGGCTGATGGTCGCGCGCTGTATTTTTGTTCTTCAAAGCCTTATGACATTCAGTCGGATTACAAGAAAATAAAATATAGCCTGTGTAAAATTGATTTTAATCCCGACAATGGAACCTTCGGCACCAAAGTGGATACCCTGGTTTCGTCCTCCAAACTCAATAAAAGTGTATCCTTTCCGCGTCCTTCGTTTGACGGAAAATACATCATGTTCACCTTGTCCGATTATGGCAATTTCTCCATCTGGCACCGCGAAGCTGATCTGTACCTGCTGACTTTAAGCACCGGCGCGTTCCGTCCCATCAGCGAAGTGAACAGTGCTGATACCGAAAGTTTTCACGACTGGACCACCAATTCACGCTGGTTTGTGTTCAGCAGCAGGCGAGGGGATGGGTTGTACACGCGCCTCTATCTGGCAAGCATGGATGAAAACGGAAAAATCGGCAAACCATTTTTGCTTCCGCAAAAAGACCCCCGGTTTTACGATGTCTCCCTGTTTTCATACAATGTTCCCGAATTTATTACCGCTCCTGTCAAAGTCGATGTCAGCGAATTTGAACGCAAAGCAGTAAGTGAAGAACGGAAACAAATGGTTTATACCAAGAAATAATAAGACTCCTGTTTTGGAAGAAAAAGTTTATCGATATTCATTGATAAACTTTTTTTTGTCCGGAAAAAAATCTTTTGCCCAAAGAATAACCGTGCCACTAATCAGAAAACGGTCGTACAGGCTCTGAATTGATAGTGACCAGAAATAAAAAGTACATTTTCCAGCCGCAAAATTGCGGCAACACATTTCCCGGGGAAATCTCTTCCCGCAAAACTGCGGCGGCAAAATGTACTGGGGAAATTTCTTCCCGCAAAACTGCGACAACATATTTCCCGGGGAAATTTCTTCCTGCAAAACTGCAGCGCCCAAATATACCGGGGAAATTTGTTCCCGCAAAACTGCGACAAGATATTTCCCGGGGAAATCCCTTCCCGCAAAATTTCGGCTAAAAATTTGCATTTTAAAAAAACAATATTTATATTTGTTGCATGAATATACATGTATAACCTTTAAACAATACAATTTTGGAAAAAATTCGAAAAGTAAAAATGACAAGCCTGCACCACAACGAGCACGCAGAATTTCACAAAGCCATTGTGAGGGAAATTAAAACCAATACGCCTGCATCGCTGGGCATCGAAAAACTTTTTCCGGCTTACGAAGCAGCCCTGGAAAATGAGCTGACCGCCATTGATGTGGAGAATGGCAGCAGGCATACCGTAGCCATCGAAGAGGCGGATATCTACCGCGATGAAATGCATCAGTCACTGGTGTTGGAAACCAGATCAAAACTGGTGAGCTACAAACAGGAAAACCGCGAAGCGGGTGCACAGGTCAAACGCATTCTCGACCAGGTGGGCGATTTGCGAAAAAAACCTTATAATCAGGAAACGGAAACCATTCAGAGTCTGGTGAATCAGCTGAAGGAAAATTATGCTGACGAACTGGAAAGCACGGGACTGATAGAAGCTGTCAATCAACTGGACATTGCCAACAAAAGTTTCAATGACCGTTTTGGTGAACGCGCCACGGATGTTTCAGGACGCCCAAACGGCGATGTGATAGTAGAACGGGTTGTCGTGGACGAAACTTACCGGAATATTACCGATGCCATCAACGGGCTGGCAATCATCAACGGCGACACCGCTTACCGCGCCTTCATGGACAAGGTAAACTACCTGGTAGATTATTATAAAACCACCTTATCGCAAAGAAGGGCAAATAAGAAAGCAACCGTAACAACGCCCTCAATCCAGTAATCGGAGAAGAAAAGAAATAATGCCACGCACTGCCGGAGTTAAGCGCTCCGGCAGTGTCTGTTTTAATAAATGGATAAACTTTTTTGTCGAAAAAAATGATTAAAATCATTTGCCCGATGTCAGACTTCCGTTATTCCCGCAATCAGGCTTAAAATTATGTTGTAAAACATGTAAAATAACAGTAATTTATAATTTTGTTTTTATAAATTGCATGTCGATATTAATTACGTGTATTATTTAATAATTCTTACATAATCATTTCTAAATTAACGTTATATGAAAGTATATCAAACTAATGAAGTTAAGAACATCTCCTTGTTGGGTAGTTCTGGCGCTGGGAAAACCACTCTCGTGGAAGCCATGCTTTATGAGAGTGGAGTTATAAAACGCAGAGGATCAATTAATGGTCAAAACACAGTTTCCGATTATTTTCCTGTAGAAAAAGAATACGGATATTCTGTTTTTTCAAGTGTGTTGTCGTATGAATGGAAGAATAAAATGATGAATTTTATTGACTGTCCCGGTTCTGATGATTTTGTGGGCTCAGTCATTTCTGCTCTTAACATGACGGATATGTCATTGATGCTGATTGACGCGGCTAATGGAGTGGAAGTAGGTACAATGAACCAATTCCGTTATACCGAAGAATTGCATAAACCGCTTGTATTTCTTATTAATCAGCTGGATCACGAAAAAGCTGATTATGATAATACACTTGCCAATCTGAAAGAAACTTACGGAAGCAAAGTCGTTCCGATACAATATACTATAGGCAGCGGACAATCTTTTGATGCCATAGTGGATGTCCTTAAACAAAAAATGTACAAATGGAAACCCGGAGCAACAGCGCCGGAAGTTCTTGATATTCCTGAAAGCGAAAAAGATAAAGCCGGTGAATTTTATCAGGTTTTGTTGGAAGCAGCCGCTGAAAACGACGAAAATCTGATGGAAAAATACTTCGAACAGGGTTCACTCACTGAAGAAGAAATGCGTGAGGGTATTATGAAAGGTATGATTGACCGATCGTTGTTCCCGGTTTTCTGCGCTTCAGGTGAAAAAAATATGGCAGTTCATCGTATTATGAATTTCCTGAGCATGGTTGCTCCATCACCCGATCAAATGCCGGCACCAATTAATAGAGCCGGAAAAGAAGTGAAACCCGATGCAAAAGGACCAACCAGCCTGTTTTTCTTTAAAACTACCGTTGAACCACACATTGGCGAAGTTTCATACTTCAAGGTGATGAGTGGCAAAGTGAAACCAGGTGACGATCTGATGAACGTGAGCCGTAGTTCTAAAGAACGTATTACACAGATTTATTCTGTATCGGGACAAATCAGAACCGCAGTGGATGAAATGGTGGCTGGTGATATCGGTGCAACCGTAAAACTTAAAGATACCCGTACGGGCAATACCCTGAATGAAAAAGGGTGTGATTATGATTATAAGGCAATAAATTACCCCGAACCAAAATTCCGTCGTGCCATCAAAGCTGTTTCTGAGTCCGACGAAGAAAAGCTGAATGAAATCCTGACACGGATGCATGAAGAAGATCCAACCTGGGTTATTGAACAATCGAAAGAACTGAAACAAACCATCTTGTCGGGACAGGGGGAATTTCATCTCCGCACACTGAAATGGAGAGTTGAAAACAACGACAAAATCCTGATTGAATATAAAGAACCGAAAATTCCTTACAGGGAAACCATCACGAAGGTTGCACGTGCCGATTACCGTCACAAAAAACAATCGGGCGGTGCCGGACAGTTTGGTGAAGTTCACCTAATTGTTGAACCTTACTACGAAGGAATGCCTGCACCCGATATGTTCCGCTTCAATGGTCAGGAATACAAAATAAGTGTACGCGATACGCAGGTTGTTGACCTCGAATGGGGTGGAAAACTGGTGGTAATCAATAGTATTGTCGGTGGTGCTATTGACGCACGTTTCATCCCTGCAATTATGAAAGGATTGCTCGACCGCATTGAACAAGGTCCTCTTACCGGTTCTTATGCCCGCGATGTTCGCGTCATTGTTTACGATGGTAAGATGCACCCCGTAGATTCCAACGAAATTTCATTCCGCCTCGCCGGACGTAATGCATT
Source organism: uncultured Paludibacter sp. (assembly GCA_937870645.1). Classification (GTDB taxonomy): domain Bacteria; phylum Bacteroidota; class Bacteroidia; order Bacteroidales; family Paludibacteraceae; genus UPXZ01. The sequence continues at coordinate 11,192 of CALMZF010000402.1, forward strand.
TGCACAAGCCTTCCGTGAAGCCGGGCCAAAATTGCTGGAACCGATTTACGATGTTGAAGTGTTGGCACCATCCGATCGTCTGGGTGATGTAATGAGCGATCTGCAAGGACGACGTGCAATTATTATGGGTATGCACAGCGAAAAAGGTTTCGAGAAACTTTCAGCCAAAGTTCCTTTGAAAGAATTGGGAAGCTATTCTACAACGCTCAGTTCTCTCACCGGTGGTCGCGCATCGTTTACTATGAAATTTGCCAGCTACGAACTTGTTCCGATGGATATTCAGGATAAACTTCTCAA
>CALMZF010000403.1 GCA_937870645.1 uncultured Paludibacter sp.
GGTAAGTATAGTGTCTGTTTTAGTCTTTTCAGATGTTTTTTTCTTTGGAAATATGCGAATAAACCAGCTGTCCTCGATAGCCCGTGCCGTTTTGTTGAACTGATCGAGTGTATTATTGAATTTGAAGAGGGCAGTATCAATTTTGTATGAGGTGATGCTGTCATTGAGCAGGCGGTTGATGGTTCCTTTGCCTGTGTTTATACTCTCGGTTGCTTTTTGCAAATCTCCGACTGTACTATCCGCTTTTTGGGCTGTTTGTTTCAATCCGCTGAGAATTTCCTGTGCATTGGTCGTGATATCGCTGCTGTTGACCAACTTACCGAGGTCGCCCTCTCCGTTGTTGATTTTTTTACTAATTCCGTCGATATTCGTGAGAGCGGTATTTAGTTTGCTAATAGAACTGTTTATTCCGGTAGTAATTGTGTTTTCGTTCACCAATTTTCCCAAATCGCCTTTACCTTCATCAATTTTTTTAGCAACCGACTTCAAATCACTTGCTGCATCGCGGATAAGGGTAAGAATATCCTGCGATTCCTGAAGCATTTTGTCGTAATCGATACTTTTTCGTGCTTTCAGGTAGGAACCATTTTCAATAAGTCCGCTTTCGGGAGTTCCGGATGAAATGGTGACCAGCTTATTGCCTACCAATCCTTCCTGACCAATTTCGGCCACCGAGTTGCGGTAAATGAATTTGGCATAATCCTTACTGACCGTCAAATCGAGCATAACAGCACTGTCGGAAACCAGAGCGATTTTTTTCACGCTACCCACATTGATGCCAGCAAAGCGAACGTTATTTCCTTCTATCAGTCCGCGGATATCGCGAAATGACGTATGAATGGTGATGGAGGGATTGAAATAGTTATTTTTACTGCCTATAAGCCAGACAGCAACTACAAAGAGGAGAATGGCAACCGCTACAAATACTCCTAATTTAAGTGCTTTATTTGTGTTATCTTTCATAAGTGTAGCCTCTCCCCCAACCCCTCTCCGAAGGAGAGGGGGGTAAGAGAAGATTTTTAAATAGATCAGATTTTGTATTTAATTTTCAATTACGTTGTACAGATAATCTTGAGTGATGAATTGTTAGGTCTTGATTTATATTCGATTTTTATGTTAAATAATCCCTGATTTCTTTGTCGTCGCTGTGGCTGAGTTCGTCAAAGGTGCCTTGTGCATAAAACAGTCCGTTTTTAAGCAGTTTAATGTTGTTGGTAGCGGTTTTGGCACATTTCAGATCGTGTGTGATGATGATGGATGACGCCTGGTATTTTTCCTGTATTTCCACTATCAAATCACTTATTTCGCCTGCCGTCAGGCGGTCGAGACCCGAGGTCGGCTCATCATAAAAGATAATTTCGGGCTTCAGAATGATGGCTCGCGCCAGACCAATACGTTTTCGCATACCCACCGACAATTCGGCCGGCATTTTGTTGATGGCGCTCAGCAGACCTACATTTTCGAGCGCTTCCACTACCATGCTTTCCACTTCCTGGCGATGTCTGATAAATTGGGTGCGCCGAATGGGAAATTCCAGGTTTTCGCGGATATTCATCGAGTCGTAGAGTGCACCGCCCTGAAAGAGATAACCAACCTTTTTGCGAATTTCGGTCAGTTCGTTGTCGTTCATTGTGAGCACATCATTACCGGAGATATAAACTTCACCTTCATCAGGTTCTATGAGCCGTACTATACACTTTGTAAGCACCGATTTTCCGCATCCCGATTTTCCGATAATCCCGATATTCTCCCCTTTATGAAGTTTCAGATCAATGCCCCGGAGAATTTTCATATTCCCGAATGATTTCTGCAGGTTTTTTACTTCAATAACGGTATCCATCGGATTGTTTTTAAATGAACTTGTCTTGACTTATTCTTTTAAACTCAGAAATAATAATCAAAAAGAAAAAACACTTGTTTTAAAATTTATTCAACTACTAATTGTACGAATAACACGAATTTGTTCTTAAAATTAGTGTTACCTGCCAACCGTCCCGACAAGTCGGGATAAACAACGCTTGTTCATAGTTTAATCAAACGAATATTTTGTTTTAATAAAAGTCAAGCAGACGTATAAATTAATTTGAAACAATAAAATTAGTTACCAATACCGCAAGCAAATCTATCACAAAAATAGTAAGTGAGGCGGTAATTACGGCTGAATTGGCAGCCAGCCCTACCGCTTCGGTACTTTGTGAGGCCTGATATCCTTTGAAGGAGCCGATAAGTCCGATAAAAAATCCGAAGAATATGGTTTTGATGGTAGCCGGTATCAGGTCTGAAAAGTGTATGGTATCGAAGGCCGAGTTCATAAATGCTCTGAAGGTAACATTCTCGTCCATGTTGAGTGCCACAATAGAACCCAAAAAACTGAATGCATCGCCAACGATTACCAACAACGGCACAAGCAGGGTGGTGGCGAGTACCCGGGTGGCCACTACAAATCCGAGTGGCTTGGTACCCGAAACTTCCATAGCATCAATTTGTTCGGAGACTTTCATGGCACCAATTTCGGCAGCTATGCCCGAACTGATTTTTCCGGAGCACAGTAATCCGGTAATTACGGGGCCTACTTCCCTAACAAAAGCAACAGCAATGAGACCCGGCAGGAGCGAAGTGGCTCCAAAATCGACCAGAATGGGACGTATCTGTATGGTAAGCACCAGTCCCATGATAAAACCGGTAATACTGATGAGCGGCAGGGTTTTATAACCGATGTAATAACCCTGTTTGATTAGTTCGCCGTGCTCAAAGGGTGGTTTGAAAAACTGATTTAATACCTTGCGGGTAAATAAAGTCAGTGCTCCCAACTCAATAAACCAGGAACTGTAATCAATTTCAGGTTTTTCAAGGCTGATTTTGTTCCGGTTTTTCATTACAGTTGTGATTAATTCTGAGTTTACACAATTAAGATCTTATCTCAGTTCCGAATTATGTCTTGCAACCAATTTTTCTCTCCTTCATCATCCGCCCTTCGGGCACATTCGCCGACTTCATCTGACCTCACCCCCGACCCCTCTCCCTTGGGAGAGGGGAGAAACGAAAGCGATGTATAAGGTTTTTCGATATACTTCAGAGCTGTTTGATAAAACTGAATTAATACTCTTTTATATTTTAAAACGTAATCAGGGATATAATAGTTTAACAGTGTGATGTTAAACGTTCAATGTTTGATGATTGATGTTCTCTGATTAATTTTGATGTTCGGTGTTCAATGTGTAATGTTTTTCGGGTTTTGGGAGAAGAATTTATTGTTTTGGGAGAAGAATTTTACGTTTTGGGAGAAAGTTTTCGAGTTTTGGGAGAAGAATCTCTCGATTAGGGAGAATGATTTCGGGTTTTGGGAGAGGAATTTTGTTAATGCGGGTTAAACGTTTGTTAATGCGGGTAAAAAGGACAGGTTTTGGGATAAGAATTTCAGGCTTTGGGAGAAAGTTTTCGGGTTTTGGGAGGAGAATTTTGTTAGTGGGGGTTAATAATTTGTTAATGCGGGTTAAAAGGTTATGTTTTGGGAGAAAAATTTCTCTTTTTGGGAGAAAGATATTGTTAATGGAAATTAATCGTTTATTATTGGGGTTAAGACTTGCCTTTGTGGGAAAATATATTGCGTTTGTCCGCCCCTAAATCCCCTCCCGAAAAAATCGGGATAAATTCCGGGGACTTAAAGACATTTATGGTAAATAATATTAAGATTGGACTTAATTTAGATCCCTCACTACACTTCGTTTCGTATCGGGATGACAGGCAACCGTTCTGGCAAATACCGCTGCCCGACAGTTACCAGCTTCATCACTCTTTGTGTGGCAGCGGTTCTAAAGCCGCCCCTAATCCCCCTTACGAATACAATTCCCGATAAATCGGGACAGGCAGGGATAAATGCCGGGGGCTTTAAGACATTTATGGTAAATATTTAAGTGTTTAGCCGCCCCTAAATCCCCTGAAGGGGCCTTAAAGACATTTTTGGTAAAAAATAAAGTGTTTAGCAGCCACTAAATCA
>CALMZF010000404.1 GCA_937870645.1 uncultured Paludibacter sp.
CAATCTGACTTACCTCCCATTTACAGTAAGAGGTGTAATCGTGAAATTGATTAAGAAAGCAGTTAAATGCTTTCGAATATCTCCCAGGCTTTATTTATGGTCTTTACATCCATAAAAACAACTGAGCGCTTGCCGTTTTGTTCGCGCAACCTGCACACCCGCGGGTGGCTCGCCATGTACTGTAGCAACCTGCCAAACTCATCGGACTGGTAGTAGGTAGATTTCAGGTTGGACACCAGATAAATGATCATCTGTTCGTTCTTCAACACCAGTTTTTCAACACCGTAACGCATTGCGCTCCATCTTAGCCGAACGATTATCATCAGTTCGGTTGCTTGCCGGGGTAGTTTGCCAAAACGGTCTTCGAGTCTTAACTGAAATGCCTGCAACTCACCTTCATTTTCCAGACCATCCAGTTCGCGGTACAAATTGATACGTTCTGAGACATTTTCAATGTAGTCGGCTGAAAACATCAGCTCCAGGTCAGTGTCAATCTGGCAATCGGTTACATAGACCTTATTTCCTTTATTTTCAGTCCGTTCGTCGGCATATAGCTCGGCAAATTCTTCGTCTTTCAATTCATGCACTGCTTCGTTAAGTATCCGTTGATAGGTCTCATAGCCCAGATCGGCGATAAATCCGCTTTGCTCGGCTCCAAGCATATTTCCGGCTCCACGTATATCGAGGTCCTGCATGGCAATATTAAATCCGCTTCCAAGTTCGGAGAAGGTTTCGATAGCCTGCAACCTGCGCCGGGCATCGGGAGTGAGCAGGCTCATTTCAGGCGCAAGCAGGTAACAATAAGCTCTGCGATTACTGCGCCCTACCCTGCCCCGGAGTTGATGCAAATCGCTCAAACCAAATTTATGGGCACTATTAATAATGATAGTATTCACATTCGGGATATCAATGCCGGACTCGATGATGGTAGTGGCAACCAGTACATCGTATTCATAATCAATAAAATCGACAATAATTTCCTCGAGCTTCTCAGCAGGCATCTGCCCGTGACCCACCGCTACGCGGCAACCCGGAACGAGACGTTTGATCATGGCTTCAATCAGGTAAATGTTTTGGATGCGATTATTGACAAAGAAAACCTGACCATTTCGGTTCATTTCTATCTGAATGGCTTCCCGGATAATATCTTCATCGAATGCATGTATTTCGGTTTGAACCGGATAACGGTTTGGCGGTGGTGTGTTGATAATCGACAAATCGCGTGCCCCGAGCAGCGAAAATTGTAATGTTCGTGGTATGGGTGTAGCTGTAAGCGTTAGCGTATCCACGTTCACTTTCAGTTCTTTCAGTCGTTCCTTTACGGTTACACCGAATTTCTGTTCTTCATCGATTATCAGTAATCCCAGATCTTTGAATTTCACGGTTTTGCCCACCAGTTTGTGTGTGCCTATAATAATATCGACATCACCGTTAGCCAGTCTTTCAAGCGTTTCTTTGGCCTGTTTGGGCGCTTTGGCGCGACTCAGATAAGAAATGGTGCACGGAAAATCTTTCAGCCGGTCCCTGAAAGTATGGTAATGCTGCGTGGCAAGCACCGTGGTAGGAACCAGCACGGCCACCTGCTTGCTGTCCGCTACGGCTTTGAAGGCTGCGCGGATAGCCACTTCTGTTTTACCAAAACCCACATCGCCGCACACCAGGCGGTCCATCGGCATTTCCGATTCCATGTCCTTTTTTATATCCGCTGTAGATTTGACCTGATCGGGAGTATCTTCATAGAGAAACGATGCTTCCAACTCCTGTTGCATGTAGCTGTC
>CALMZF010000405.1 GCA_937870645.1 uncultured Paludibacter sp.
GTTTCAGCGTTTCTGCATCTAATAAACTTTCGTGTAACTTGACAGGACAGTGCTTCTAAATCGGCAACAAAAACATACCGCCAAACCGTTATGGGTAATTGTTTAAAACAAAACATGGACAAATGCGATTAAAAAATGAAAGAAAGTAAAAATCAAATAGACGATTATTTAAGTCCTCATTTTATAACTCGAAGTAACTGGTTGAGAGCTGCTGTTCTAGGCGCAAATGATGGAATATTATCAACAGCAAGTATAGCGATTGGTGTTGCAGCAGCAAGTGACACTCGAGAACCAATTATATTAGCGGCCATAGCAGGATTGGTTGCAGGAGCCTTATCAATGGCAGCGGGTGAATATGTATCTGTAAGTTCTCAAACCGATGTGGAGAATGCCGATATTGAAAGAGAAAAAAAAGAATTAGCAGAAATGCCTGAAATTGAGCTTCAAAGATTAACAGAAATTTATGAAAAAAGAGGACTAAAAAAAGAAACAGCTATACTAGTTGCAAAAGAGCTAACAGGGAAAGACGCTTTAAGTGCGCATGTAAGAGATGAATTAGGGATTAATGAAATAAGTCAGGCAAAACCAATTCAAGCTGCATTTGCTTCGGGAGCTGCATTTACAGCTGGTGGAATTCTGCCTTTTCTAATAACTCTGTTTCTGCCTTTAAAGAGCATTGAATATTCTCTTTATGGATTTGCCATTTTCTTTCTGATTATTTTAGGCACGTTAGCAGCTAAAACAGGAGGTTCAAGCGTACCTAAAGCTATAATTAGAATTACATTTTGGGGTACAGTGGCTATGGGGCTGACTGCCCTTGTCGGATATCTATTTAATGTAACTGTTGGTTAAAACAACTACACACACGCGGTATAATTAATAAGGGCGTTGGTAGTATTCGAATGTTATCGCCCGCATTTAAGTTCACTCACGGTGGATAGGAGGTCGCGCAGCTCTCCCTTACTAACCATACCGCAAAACGTTGTGCTGCATTTTAGAAAAATCGTAAAACCCATATAATGAAAACTTTTCGTAGTGATATTTCGAATAAAGTATTCCCGATTTCTGAGAAAGTTTCGGCTAAAACCATCAGACATTCAATATTGGATTTAATACAAAGAGAAAATCCTCAATTTACTCATGAGAGCTATCTTTCTCTTAGTGAACTAAACAAGTATAGGGAAAAAGCTATTTCGGATTATCTTGTTAAAGAAATTGGTGAACTGACTGAACTTGAAAAGACTGTATTGACATCATTGACTAACAATAGTACCTTAACGGACAAAATTGATGGTGAAGAAAAACAGAGTTTAACAACAGGACAACGAATTGCCGATAAAGTTGCTTCATTTGGTGGCAGTTGGACATTTATCATTTCATTTGGAGTGTTTATTTTTATTTGGATTTCTATTAATATATTTTGGCTTGTCAATAAAGGGTTTGACCCTTATCCATTTATACTTTTAAATCTGATTTTATCTTGTATAGCGGCGTTACAAGCCCCTGTGATTATGATGAGCCAAAATCGTCAGGAAGAAAAAGATAGGGATAGGGCTAAGAAAGATTACATGATAAACCTTAAATCTGAATTGGAAATAAGGACGCTACATGAAAAAATTGACCATTTCATAATGGACCAACAGCAAGAACTTTTAGAGTTGCAAAAAACACAAATAGAAATGATGAATAATATATTAAAACAGATTGAAAAGAAAAACGACAGGTAACATGCAATATAGCAAATGCAGGGGGCTAGAGGTATTCAACGTTTTGTAGCCCGCATCAGCGTTTGTGTCGGTGGATATTGACGAAGCCCGCAACCCGCCCGTGACCATAGCCTTTGGTCGTTTGTGTTTAATTTTAGATGAAAGCAACCTTAACCATAAAAAAACTATCAATAAAGGAAACCTATATTAGAAATCAAATAATCATGAAGACATTTAAAATTTTACTTTTCACTTTTATAATAACAGGTACAAGTTGTAATCAGAATGTTGATCCCAATTATCATTTTGATTACGAGACTATCGTAACGGAATTGCCTGTAAATCTGAAAAATATCAACTCTTCTTTTGATGATTACAACTCCAATCTACCCTATCCGGCTTTCGGGTATGGAATCTTTTTTTCTACCAACAGAAACAGTTCAGGAAACAATTTTGATATCATCCATAAAAATATGGATATTTCGTATCATCCAAAAGATGATATTTTGAATATCAAAACGTATAGCGATTCCGAGAGTAACAGCAGATATGAAAACAAAATACTTGAAACCATAAATACGGATTTTGACGAATACGGACCATTCCATTATTTCGGAGAGGGAGCTTTTGAATACTTCTTCTATGCAAATAACGCATCGGGAAACTTTGATATAAAATATGCGTCGTCTAAAAAATCTGATTTTGGAGCGTACACTTCTCCCGGCATCATAAACGCTCCGAAATCTTTTGAATCCATCAACTCTGCGAGTGACGATTATTATCCCTGTTTGTTTAACGGAAATAAAAGTCTTGTATTCTGCAGTAACAGAGATAAAGTATTTGATATTTATGAAACAACATTCACTGAAAACGAGATTAATCCTGATTACCAGGTTACTACCAAACACACAATTGTGAAAAATACAACTTTGTCAAGCGAAAAAAATGATAAATGCCCGTTTATAGCAGGGAATATTATGATCTTTACATCAGACAGGGAGGGCGGTTATGGTGGATATGATTTATATTTCTCGCAGTATCTGGATGGGAAATGGTCTCAGCCCAAAAATCTGGGAGATAAAATTAATTCGGAATATGACGAATATCGTCCGATTATTGTTCTATTTAGAGAATTTGATGATACCATGTTGATTTTTTCGTCGAACAGGCCGGGAGGAAAAGGAGGTTTTGACTTGTATGCCGCAAGAACAAAAACAATGCCGAAACCGGATTATTATACGTATTGAAAACTAAACGAAACACGCCGTATAGCCAATAAAGGTTTCAGTGGTATGCGAAGGGTTGTAGCCCGCTTCAACTTTTCATGTAACCTGACAGGGAATCGCAATCCCTTACTGACCATACCGCCGTCCGTTATACATTACAAAAGAGCTAAGGAGAATTTACAATGAATTTAGAAGAATTAAAGAAAGACTGTGCAAAAAAACAAAAGAAAGGTTTGCACTTTATTTTAGGGTCAATCGCTATTTGGGGATTGATGGCAATTATACATATGACTGATTTGCCAATACTGACTAAGAATATGTTAACATTTTGTGCGACAGCACCTTTAGTACCAATTGCTTATCTGATATCAAGGCTAATAAAGGTTGAGTTTAGTGACAAAAAAAATCCGTTAAATCAGTTGGGTTTGCTTTTTTCGCTAAACCAGATGATATATCTACTGATAGCAATGTGGGTATATTCTGCAGTGCCCGATAAGATGGTAATGGTAATTGCAATGATATTCGGGGCACATCTTTTACCATATGCATGGTTGTATAGCTCCAGAATATATGGTATAATGTCAATAATAGTTCCGATAAGCGCTCTTATAGTGGGAATAAATTTTGAGGCATATATTTTAGCCATTTTAATGTTAATATATGAGGTTGTTTTCAGTTTGGTACTTGCTATGGAAGTCAAAAAGATCGACAGAGTTAAAGCGTGATGAAAACTTCGGTGCGCTACCTCAGACAACAGGATGTATCAGAAATTCATCTGTTTAATGTTTGATAAAATGGGAATATACTGCGCTGATGTACTTCCGCAACACACAATCGTTGTATACCGACACTGTGACCTGGAATTGAGTGAAATTATGATTAACTCTTTTTATAATTGAAATAAATTGACAACTGACAAGATACTTAACATCAAATCAAGAGCTGAGTGGAGAAACTGGCTTCAACAAAACTTCAACATTGAGAAGGAAGTTTGGTTGGTTAATGCCAAAAAGTCATCGGGCGAACTACGCATTGAATACAACGATGCGGTGGAAGAAGCACTGTGTTTCGGCTGGATAGACAGTACAAATAAAACCCTTGACAAAGACCACACCATTCAGCGATACACTCCCCGGCAAACCAGGAGCAGTTATTCGCAACCCAACAAAGAACGACTGAAACGATTAGCCGAGAAAAACTTAATTCATCATTCAATTCTTAAAACAGTTCAGGAAATTATTTCTGAAGAGTTTATTTTTCCCTCGGACATTATGGATGAAATAAGGAAAAACAAAACAGCCTGGAATAACTACCTGAAATTTCCAGAACCCTACAAACGAATACGAATTGCATACATTGACAGTGCAAGAAAGCGACCGGAAGAATTCACCAAACGACTGACTAACTTTATTCTGAAAACACAAAACAACAAACTTATTTCAGGATTTGGCGGAATTGACAAATATTATTAACCCATACAATGACCTCTCTCCCACTCCCCTGATTTTTGTTGCGATAGTTGCCTGAATGAGGTATCCAAGTTAAATTTCAGGCTGAAGTTTTGCAATCATTTTATTTCGTCATTTTCGCTTCCATTTCCCTGAATGCTTTTCGCTGGAGCGACCGGTCTTTTTCAGTTATTTCAGCACGACCTCTCAGTCGGGTAAACACATGCAGTCTGGAGTCTATCATTTCCACATCAATGTGTTTGTTATCATATTTTATTCCGTTGTAAATAAGTACTGCACTCACCGGGTCGGCGGCATCATCTTTCACCGTTTTGTACACTTTCATATATATTTCATCCGGAACTTTGATACCCCGTTGCAATTCCCTACGAGTAAGGTCAATGAGTGACATCAATTGCCTGAGGGTTTCCTGAGGGCGGTAAACGTACCATTTCCCTTTTTCGCCGTCCGACATTTCGGTTTCGGTATATCCCAGTACCGGACCCAATAAACCAACCAATGAAAGCTGTTTGTCGGACGAAACTACGATGGGATCAATCAGAAACACTCCTTTCAGTCCGGGATCTTCGGTGAATAGTGTCGTAGTCAGCAACTGAATAATCAGCGGACCACCGGTGGAAGAACCGGCTAAGTAAATTTTGCGATAACCTTTCTGACTTAATTTGACATATTCATCCCGGATGGAACTTTGCCAGACTTGCCAGGTGGAGCTCTTGAAATCGGTGTACGAACGGCCATGTCCACCCAACAAAACCTGCGACACATAAAACGTTTTTGCGGAATCTGCGTAATCACGAAGTTCATCCCATTCGAAGGTAGTTGCGCTGTAACCGTGAGCAGCAATTATTACGGGGGTATTTTTCTGGACCTCGGTAGGATTGGCGATGTAGTTCGAAACCAATCGCTTCTGCAACGAATCGGGAACAGCGAATGAATATTTTCCGCTGTCGAGCATCGTATCATCTATCGGAGGTGTGGGATTGCAGGCTGCTATCAGTGTCACCAATCCGAATATTACGGGTAAATATATTTTATTTTTCATAGTGGTAATATCTTTTTTGTGTGTTTTAAACTGAATACAATTCATCACTTTGAGGTTCCAATGTTGTAAAACAGGCTCATTTTATAAAACACCGGAAAAAGTGTTCCGGGCTTGGAAATTCCATCACCGTTGATGAAGTTATAACCAGCCGACAGGCCAAGTGAAACATGTGGCGCCTTAAATCTGTAAACCACTCCGGTCTCAGCCGAAAAAAGCAATGATGTGTTGGGCAACACATCAAAAGCGGGGTTTTCATAATCAGCAAAAAAGTAACCGCTATTCACCCCTGCAAAAATCTGGAAAGGTTTTGTCGGTCGAAACCGGAAATCAACTCCCAGCAGTAGGTTATCCTGTTTTACGGCATTCGATACCAGACTGCTGCCGAACCGACTGGAAATGTATCCGGCTTTCAAATGAATATGCCGGTTGAATAGAACGTCAGATGCATAATCTACTCCAATCCCGTTTTCCCAATATAAATGTTGGGTTTTTTGTACCAATAAACCGACATTCAACTCGCTTACTGCCTGTTGGGCATTCATCGTTGAAAAAGTTCCCAACACAAAAATTAAAAGATAACCTATTCTCTTCATAGTTGATGCGTTTTGTTATTTCTGTTTTCTTCCAAATTCGCTGTTAGTCTAAATTTGACCGGTTCTTTAAGTCAGCGCTTCCATGTTCTTTTCGTTGAATATTTCCTTGCCACCGGCTTCGTACATGTCAGCAATGCGGTCGGCATACCGTTCTTCCACTTTTCCGCGTATCACCTTCATCGTGCTGTTTACCAGCCCGTTTTGTTCGGTAAATGGTTCACCAATTACTGCAATGGCCGAAGGAAGCCAGCGCTCGGGAAACATTCCTTCGAACCGGCCACCTTTTCGGTATTCATTGACTTCGCGCTGGAGTTTGGTCAAAGCCAGTTCTTTGGCTTCGCGGGTTTCCCATGACAATTCGGGCTTTTTGCGGTGAACGTATCGTTTGAGAGCTTCTTTGTTGGGTGCAATAATTGCCGAGGTAAACGGATGCTGATTATTGTGAAGCACCACCTGATCGATGAAATAGGAATTCTCAACCATCGACTCTTCGATACCTTCAGGACTGTATTTTTCGCCATCGCTCGATATCAGCAGGCTTTTGAATCTTCCCATAACGTACAAAAAACCATCGTCATCCATGTATCCCAAATCGCCTGTATGCAACCAACCGTCCCTTAACGTTTCGGCTGTTGCTTTTTCGTTTTTGTAATATCCTTTCATTACATTTTCACCCCTGATTACTATTTCGCCTTTTTGGTAATTGGGCAGAGCATTGTCATTGTCATCGCATATTTTGAGTTCCAAAGGCGAAACAAGGTAACCCGACGACCCTAACTTGTGTCGTTTCAGTCCGTTGGACGAAATAATGGGTGTTGCTTCCGATAAGCCGTAGCCCTGAAACACGGGCATTCCGACAGCATAGAAAAACCGTTGCAAATCAATGTCGAGCAGGGCCCCTCCACCGATAAAATATTCAATCTGCCCCCCAAAACCTTCACGAACTTTGCTGAACAGAATTTTATCAAACAGCATTAACAATGGTTTGTATATAGCCTGAATACCCTGTCCTTTGTTAAATCCTTCCTTATTGTAGGCGTAAGACATTTTTATTGCCGTATTGAACAGCCAGGTAACTACCGGACCTTTGGCATGAATGCTTGACTCTATATTTCTTTTGAAGCTTTTGGTTAATGTAGGCACACTGAGCAATAAGTTGGGTCTGATTTCCCGGATGTTAATGGGAATGTTTTTCAGGGTTTCAATGCCCGTTTTACCCGACTTCACGGTTGCCACACTCGCACCTGAAGCCATAAAACTGTAAAAGCCGGCCACATGCGCAAAACAGTGGTCGAGCGGGAGAATAATCAGTGTGCGAAAAGTGCTGGGAATGGTCATCAACGTCAGTGCCTGCTCTACGTTGGCCGTATAATTCCGGTGAGTGAGCATCACTCCTTTGGGATCGGCCGTTGTGCCAGAAGTATAGCTGATAGTGGCAATATCATCCGGTCGGATGGTTTTATACCGTTCAGCTACGATTTCCGGTGTTTTATCTAATAACACTTTTCCGGCTGCCAACAATTCACTCAGGGGAATTTCTTTCGGCTGATAGTCGGTTTGTTCGTCAAGCACTATTACCTTTTCCACGTCGTGCAGCGAAGCAATGATTTTCCTGATTTTGGGCAACTGACCACCTGAAACCACAATGAATTTTGACTCGGAATGGATTATCCGGAATACTAAATCGTTGCTTTCCTCCAGTTTAATGGACAACGGCACATTAATCGCCCCGGCATGCAGAATTCCCAGTTCGCTGATGATCCAGGCATTTCTTCCTTCGGATAACAGGGCTGTTTTATCACCCGGTTTCACGCCGGCTGCAAGTAGTCCGGCAGCAAAAAGCACAGCCTGCTGTTGTGTTTCCAGATAAGTGGTGGGAACGAATTCATTGGTATCTTTCTCCCAAAGAAATGGATTATGAGCAAATTTTTCAACACTTGAGTTGAACATATCAATGATGGTGGGTTTCATAGGCATAATTGTTGGATACTGTTAGTTTCAAATTTTCAAATGTAAGGAAAAAAATCTAAAATTGTAAATATTGCTATTTAAAATACTTATTACGCCCTCGTAGTATAAATTCATTGTAATAAAGCAACTCCAACCTCAAATTGAATAATAAATGATTTACCAGAATCTATTTTCAACCGTTTTTCAGTGTAAATACAATATGTTCCGGGCGAAAAAAAAAGTTAATAAGCTATATTACAATGGCTTAAAAAATAAAAACACAAAATTATTGAAACTGACAACAAAAAACCGGAGCTGATAAAACCCCGGTAAGTTGAATGGAAAAGATCCTATGTCACGGTTTTCCTAACTGCCAAATGTTTTGTGCATCGCTTTGAGCATGCCGCCCGGTGTCCATCCCGAGGGTACAATCATGCGTCTGACAGTCTGCAAGGGTGCTATAGAATCTCTTTTGGTGGAAAGAATAAAACTGAGCTTAAAATATTTTTCCATCGCCACAGAGGTTTCGTGGTTGGTAATTCCATACGGATAGGCAAAATATTCCACTTTTTTACCGGTTATACCTTCCAGTTTCTCGCGGGGTTTAACAATCTGCTGCACAGCCACAGAATCGGTCAGATATTTGGTAGCCATGGTATGATCCCAACTATGAAGTCCCACTGTATGACCGTTTTTGGCCAGACCGGCAATCTGGTCGGTGGTCATGTAGTTCTTCTTGTTGTAGGTAATGGTCATGATAAAGAATACACCGTGAAAGCCGCGTTTCTCCATTTCGGGAGCGGCTATGGCAGCATGTTCCACCCGCGAATCATCGAAAGTGATCATAAATGGTTTTTCTGGAAGCGGTTTGTTGTAAACCAGGTAATCGTACAACTGATCCGGATTGATGGAATGATATCCACTATCCTTCAACAGTTGCATTTGAGCACCGAAAGCAGCCGGTGTGACGGTATATTCATCGTTTCGGCCGGTGGTGATGCGGTGATAACAGAGCACGGGAACCTG